>NZ_AQOI01000644.1:0-1308 GCF_000364665.1 Xanthomonas sp. SHU 199 | reverse complement strand
CTCCCTGCCGATCGGCGCGGTGGCGCTGTGGCTGCTCGGCCAGCTGGCGGTGTTCGCGCCGGCGCGCCGCGCCGCCGACGTGCCGCCGGCCGTGGCCACCCGCAGCACCTGATCCATCCCCTTGGCCGGCTCCGGCCGGCCTTTTTTCATCGAGCGCGCCATGCCCCGCAACCATCGCCCACTGCCGTCCTCCGGTCTCCTGCGCCACGCGCCTGCGTGGCCGCAGCCGTGCCCGATCGGCCTGGCGGCGCCGGTGCGGCGCGGCCGTTGAACGTCGCCGCCATGGCACTGGGTCCGATGCTCTCGACGCTGTCCCGGCACCGCACCGCGGCGACGCTGATCGTGCTGGAGATCGCGCTGGCCTGCGCGATCGTCTGCAACGCGCTGTTCCTGATCGGCAACCGCATCGCGACCCTGCGCAGCGCCAGCGGCGTCGCCGAAGCGGAACTGGTGACGATCGCCCTCGGCGGCATCGGCCGGCAGGTCGACGCGGCGGCACGCACCCGCGAAGACCTGACTGCGTTGCGCGCGCTGCCCGGCGTGCGCAACGCCACCGTCGTCAACCAGATGCCGTTCGGGGACGCCGCCTGGAACGTCGGCCTGAATCTGACCCCCGACCAGGAATGGCCCACGCTCAATGCCGCGCAGTACAAGGCCGAGGACGCCACGCTGCGCACGCTGGGCCTGCGCCTGATCGCCGGGCGCGATTTCCGCGCCGACGAATACCTGGACCTGGACGCCCTGCGCAACGACGAGCGCCTGCGCAACGCCGGCGGCGCGGTCATCCTCAACCGGGCGGCGGCGGAGAAGATGTTCCCCGGACAGAACGCGCTGGGCAGGACCGTCTACCGCGGCACCGTGCCGGCGCAGGTGGTCGGCATCGTCGACGCCCTGGCCCGCCCCAACCCGGACCTGGTCGGCCCGGCGCAGGCGCCCTACGCATTGCTGATTCCGCTGCGCATGCCCTACACCGACGGGCTGTACGTGCTGCGCGTGGGCGACCCGGCGCAACGCCAGGCCGTGCTCGCCGCGGCGACCGCGGCGCTGATGCAGGTGGACAGCAGCCGGCTGGTGCTCGATCAGCAGACCTACAGCGAGATCCGCGACGCCTACTTCCAGGGCGACCGCACCATGGTGTGGCTGCTCGGCGCGGTGTGCGTGTTGCTGCTGGTGGTCACCGCGCTGGGCATCGTCGGCCTGGCCAGCTTTTGGGTGCAGCAGCGCACCAAGCAGATCGGCATCCGCCGCGCGCTCGGCGCCACCCGCGGGCAGATCCTGCGCTACTTCCAGACCGAGAACTTCCTGCTG
>NZ_AQOI01000643.1:0-5264 GCF_000364665.1 Xanthomonas sp. SHU 199 | reverse complement strand
CCTCCCTGCCGCTCGGCGCGGCGACGCTGTGGCTGCTCGGCCAGTGCGCGGTGCTCGCGCCGGCGCGGCGCGCGGCGGCGGTGCCGCCGGCCGTGGCCACCCGCAGCCTCTGATCCCGTCCTTCCATCGCCCGCCACCGCCCCTTCTCCAGGACGCCACGATGTTCGGCTACTACTGCAAACTGGCGCTGCACAGCTTCGGTCGCAACCGCCTGCTGACCGCCCTGATGGTGCTGGCGATCGCGGTCGGCATTGGCGCATCGATGACCACGCTGACCGTGTTCCACGTGCTGGCGGCCGATCCCATTCCCGGCAAGAGCGGGCAGCTGTTCAACGTCGAACTCAACGTCGAACCGGACGACCGTTACGATCCGAACGACACCGACCCGCAGCAACTGACCCGCCGCGATGCCGAGGCGCTGCTGCGCGACCGGCGCGGCGACCGCCAGGCGATGATGTCGGCGGGCAGCGTGACGGTGGTGCCGGCGCAGCCGCAGCTGACCCCGTTCGGCGCCGAAGCGCGCTACACCAGCGCCGACTTCTTCCCGATGTTCGCCGTGCCGATGCGCTACGGCCACGCCTGGACCGCGGACGACGATGCCCGGCGCGCGCGTGTGGCGGTGATTTCGCGGCGGCTCAATACCCAGCTGTTCGGCGACGTGGACAGTGTCGGCCGCCAGCTCCAGCTCGGCGATGCCGTGCTGCGGGTGGTCGGGGTGATCGACGTCTGGGACATGAACCCGCGCTTCTACGACCTGACCAACACCGAATATGGCGACAGCGAGGACGTGTTCGTGCCGTTCTCCACCGCGCGCGACCTGGACCTGGACGTCAGCGGCTCGATGTCCTGCTGGGGCGACCATGCCGGCAACAGGACCAGCGCGAACGCCCCCTGCGCCTGGATCCAGTACTGGGTGGAACTGGACAGCCCCGGCAAGCGCGCCGCCTACCTGGACGCGCTGCAGGCCTATGCGCGGCAGCAGCGCGACGCGGGACGCTTCCGCCATCCGCCGGACATCCGCCTCAGCGACGTGATGACCTGGCTGGACCGCAACCACGCCGTGCCCTCCGACGTGCGTCTGCAGGTGGGGCTGGCACTGGCGTTCCTGGGCATCTGCCTGCTCAACACCGCCGGGCTGATGCTGGCCAAGTTCCTGCGCCACAGCGGCGAGATCGGCGTGCGCCGCGCGCTCGGCGCCTCGCAGTGGACGATCTTCGCCCAGCATCTGATCGAAGCGGCGGCGATCGGCCTGGCCGGTGGCGCCGGCGGCCTGCTGCTGGCCTGGATCGGCACCTGGCTGGTACGGCAGCAGCCGGCCGACTACGCCGCGCTGGCGCACCTGGACAGCCGCATGTTGCTGCTCGCCCTGGCGATGAGCCTGGGCAGCGCGTTGCTCGCCGGCCTGCTGCCGGCCTGGCAGGCGATGCGCGTGTCCACCGCCCTGCAACTCAAGTCGCAATGACGCGCCGCGCGCGCCCTCTCCGCCAGGAACTCCCACCGTGTCCCTCCATCCCATCCTCTCCAGTCTGCGCAAGCACCGCGTCGCCGCCGGCCTGATCGTGCTGGAGATCGCCTTCAGTTGCGCCGTCGTCTGCAACGCGCTGTTCCTGATCGATCAGCGGCTCGAGCGCATGCAGCGGCCCAGCGGTGCTGCCGAGCAGGAACTGGTGCAACTGCGCAGCCGCAGCGTGGTCAGCGACGGCAACGGCGCCGCGCAGACCCGCGCCGACCTGGACGCGCTGCGACGCATTCCGGGTGTGCGCGAGGCCAGCATCATCAACCAGCCGCTGTTCGGCGATTCGCTCGGCTACAGCGGCGTGTCCCTGCGCCCGGACCAGGAACGCAGCACCTTGCACGCGGTGCAGTACTTCGGCGACGCGCGGCTGCTCGATACCCTGGGGCTGCATCTGGTCGCAGGGCGCCGCTTCGCGGACGACGAGTTCATCGACGACGCGCAACTGCGCGATCCGGTGGCCAAGCGCATCCCGCCCTCGGTCATCCTCAGCCAGTCGCTGGCGCAACGCCTGTTCCCCGGCCAGAACGCGGTGGGCCGCACCATCTACGTCTACGGCGAACACCGCATCGTCGGCATGGTGCAACGCCTGGTGCAACCCCGCGAAGGAGGGAACGTCGGCCACTACGAGGACACGATGCTGTTCCCGGTGAACGTCGCCTACGATCGCGGCACCTACCTGCTGCGCGTGCGCGATCCGGCACAGCGCGAGGCGGTGTTGCGACAAGCCAAGGCGACGCTGGCGCAACACGGTCCACGGCGCATGGTGAACGGCGCCATGACCTTGCAGCAGGCACGCGCGGCCTATTACCGCGACGACCAGGCGATGGCCTGGCTGCTGGTCGGCGTGAGCGTGGCGCTGCTGCTGGTCACCGCACTGGGCATCGTCGGCCTGACCAGTTTCTGGGTGCAGCAGCGCACCAAGCAGATCGGCATCCGCCGCGCGCTCGGTGCCACCTGCACGCAGATCCTGCGGCATTTCCAGCTGGAGAACTTCCTGCTCGCCAGCACCGGCATCGTGCTCGGCATGCTGCTGGCCTACGCCGCCAATCTGTACCTGATGAGCGCCTACGAACTGCCGCGGCTACCGCTGTGGTACCTGCCGGTCGGCGCGGTGGTGCTGTGGCTGCTCGGCCAGCTCGCAGTGCTGCCGCCCGCACGCCGCGCCGCGGCGGTGCCGCCGGCGGTGGCCACCCGCAGTGTCTGAGCGAACGCGGCCACCGTCCAAACGAGGAGAGCCAGGATGCTGAACCATTATCTTTTGCTGGCCTGGCGCAGCCTGCGACGCACGCCGATCGCCACCGCGCTGATGGTGCTGGCGATCGGCCTGGGCATCGGCGCGAGCATGACCATGCTGACGGTGCTGCACGTGATGTCGCGCGACCCGCTGCCGGACAGGAGCGGTGCGCTCTACACACCGCATCTGGATCCGTTGCCGAGCAGCTACCCGGACAACCAGGAGTGGGGCGATCCGGCCGACAACCTTACCTGGCCCGACGCCATGGCGCTGCTGCGCGCCGCACCCGCGACGCCGCAGGCGGCGATGGCCGGCGGGCAGGTCTTGCTGTGGCCGCCGCGCGCGACGCAAGCGCCGCTCGACCTGAGCGGCCGCTACACCAGCGCCGGGTTCTTCGCCGTGTTCGGCATCCCATTGCAGCGCGGGCACGACTGGAGCACGGCGGACGACCAGCGCCACGCCCGCGTCATCGTGCTGAGCCGCACCCTGGCCGACACCCTGTTCGGCGCGCGCGATCCGGTCGGCCAGCGGGTGGCGCTCGGGGAAAAGCGCATCGGCTTCGAGGTGATCGGCGTGACCGGCGATTGGGATCCGCAACCGCTGTTCTACGCCGACCCTGGCAGCAAGGGCAGTTTCGGCCAGCGCGACGATTTCTTCCTGCCGCTGTCGACCGCGATGGAACTGGCGCTGGACGTCAACGGCAACATCAGCAGTTGGAACAGCTTCAACGGCGACGACGCGGCGCGACGCAAGGATCCCTCGACCAGCTGGCTGCAGTTCTGGGTGCGCCTGGACACGCCGCAACAGGTCGCCGCCTACCAGCGCCTGCTCTACGACTACGCCGCGACACAGCACGCCAGCGGCCGCTTCCAGCGGCCGCCGGAGCGGGCGCGCCTGTATGCGTTGATGGACTGGCTGCACCATTTGCGGATGGTGCCCGACGATGTGCGCCTGCAGACGCTGCTGGCGCTGGGCTTCCTGTGGATCTGCCTGGTCAACGTGATCGCCTTGCTGCTGGCGAAATTCCTGCGTCGCGGTGGCGAGATCGGCGTGCGACGCGCGCTCGGTGCCCGCCGCGGCCACGTGTTCCTGCAGTTCGGCAGCGAGGCCGCGCTGATCGGATTGCTCGGTGGCGCCGTTGGCATCGCGATCGCCGAACTGGGTCTGTGGAGCGTGCGCCAGCGCCCGGACGACTACGCCAGGCTGGCGCGGATGGACCTGCAGATGCTGCTCGCCACCGTGGCACTGGCGGTGATCGCCGCCCTGCTGGCGGGCCTGCTGCCCGCCTGGCGGGCCAGCCGGATCAACCCCGCCCTGCAGATCAAGGACCTGACATGAATCTGCCGATCCGCCCCATCCTCTCCAGCCTGCAGCATCACCGCCTGACCGCCGCGCTACTGGCCCTGCAGGTCGCACTGACCTGCGCCTTCGTGGCCAACGCCGTGTTCCTGATCGGTGGGCGCATCGAACGTCTGCGGGTCTCCAGCGGCTTGCCCGAGGAAGAATTGACGCTGATCTCGGTGCGCGGCGTCCAGAGCGATGGCAATGCGCTGGCCCAGCAACAATCCGATCTGCGGGCGTTGCGCAGCATTCCCGGTGTCACCGCGGCCGCCGCGATCGGCTTCAGCCTGCCACTGTCCGGCGGCGCCAACGACTATGGCGGTTGCCCCGACCGGCAGACGCTGGACCGCGCGATGGCGCGGCAGTCGATGGACGATACAGGGTGCATCCAGGCCACGTACTACAGCGGCTCGCCCGGTTTCGTGCAGGCCATGGGCGCGCACCTGATCGCCGGCCGCGACTTCCATGCCGACGAATATTCCACCGCCACACCGAGCGCCGTGATCGTCACCCGCGCGCTGGCGCGGCAACTGTGGCCAGGTCAACCTGCGGTCGGCAAAACGCTGTATGGCGGAGCCCAGGGCGCCGTCGTCGTCGGCGTCGTCGACGACCTGCTGCGCACGACGCTGCGCGGCGCAGCGGTCGACCATCTGGCCGCGCTGTCGCCGCAGCTGCCCGCGGGCAACCAGGTGCAATACCTGTTGCGCAGCGCACCGCAGGACCGCGAACGGATCCTGGCCGCGGCAGCCGACGCGCTGGCACAGGCAGGACCGCTGCGGCTGATTCCGGCCGAAGGGCGCCGCAGCTACGCCCAGCTGCGGCAGCGCTATTTCCAGCGCGATGCCACCATGATCGGGTTGCTGCTCGCGGCGACCACGGGCCTGTTGTTCGTGACCGCCCTGGGCATCGGCGGGCTGGCCAGTTTCTGGGTGCAGCAACGCACGCGCCAGATCGGCATCCGCCGCGCCATCGGCGCGACCCGTCGCGACATCCTGCGCCATTTCCAGACCGAAAACCTGCTGATCGTGAGCGCCGGCAGCGTCGCGGGCATGGTGCTGGCGTTGCTGCTCAATCAAGCGCTGTTGCAGCGCTACGACCTGCCGCGCCTGCCACTGGGCTACCTGCCGACCGTCGCTGCGGCGCTCCTGCTGCTCGGCCAGCTGGCGATCCTGG
>NZ_AQOI01000642.1:0-12915 GCF_000364665.1 Xanthomonas sp. SHU 199 | reverse complement strand
GCGGTGGCCACCCGCAGTGTCTGAGCCGCCGATGCACGCAGGCACGACAAGCCGCGCGCGGGCTGCGATGATGCCGCCTGGTCCGTTTTTCTCCGCCGGCGTGTCCCGCCGCGCCCAAGGTGCACGATGCCCTGCCTGCTGATCATCGACGACAACCCTGCGGTCGCCACCGCGCTGGAAGTGCTGTTCTCCCTGCACGACATCGACACCGTCCATGCCGACAGCCCGCAGGCCGGCCTGCAGCGCCTGGGCGAGGGCGACATCGACCTGGTCCTGCAGGACATGAACTTCACCGCCGACACCACCTCCGGCGAGGAAGGCGTGGCCCTGTTCGAGGCGATCCGCACGCGCCATCCGGATCTGCCGGTGATCCTGCTGACCGCCTGGACCCAGCTCAGCAGCGCGGTGGAACTGGTCAAGGCCGGCGCCGCCGACTACCTGGCCAAGCCCTGGGACGACCGCAAGCTGCTGACCACGGTCAACAACCTGCTGGAACTGTCCGAGACCCGCCGCGAACTGGAACGCCGCCGCGACGGCGAGCGCCGCCATCGCCAGCAATTGGCGCAGCGCTACGACCTGTGCGGTGCGGTGTTCGCCGACCCCGCCAGCGAGCGCGCGATCGCGCTGGCCTGCCAGGTGGCGCGCTCGGAACTGCCGGTGCTGATCACCGGCCCCAACGGCAGCGGCAAGGAGAAGATCGCGCAGATCATCCAGGCCAACTCCTCGGTACGGCGCGGCCCGTTCGTGGCGCTCAATTGCGGCGCGATCCCGGCCGAACTGATCGAGGCCGAACTGTTCGGCGCCGAGGCCGGCGCCTACACCGGCGCCAACAAGGTGCGCGAGGGCAAGTTCGAGGCCGCCGACGGCGGCACGCTGTTCCTGGACGAGATCGGCAACCTGTCGCTGGCCGGGCAGATGAAGCTGCTGCGGGTGCTGGAGACCGGCCGGTTCGAGCGGCTCGGCTCCAACCGCGAGCGGCAGGTCAAGGTGCGGGTGATCAGCGCCACCAATGCCGACCTGACCGCGATGATCCGCGACGGCAGCTTCCGCGAGGACCTGTACTACCGGCTCAACGCGGTGGAACTGTCGCTGCCGGCGCTGGCCGAGCGTCCCGGCGACATCGTGCCGCTGGCCGAGCACTTCCTGTCCGGCGACAAGCCGCTGTCGGCCGGCGCCTGCCAGGCGCTGCAGCGCCACGCCTGGCCCGGCAACGTGCGCGAACTGCGCAACGTGGTGCAGCGCGCCGAACTGCTGGCCGGCGGTGCGCAGATCGAGTCCGCCGACCTCAACCTGCCCAAGCCCGCCGCGCCGCGCACGGCCGCCGCTGCCGAACCCGACCGCGAGCGCATCGTGGCCGAGCTGAGCCGTGCGCACGGCGTCATCGCCCAGGCCGCCGCCGAACTGGGCATGAGCCGGCAGGCGCTGTACCGGCGCATGGACCGCTACGGCATCCCGCGCGAATGAAACTGCGCCGCTCCTTCACCGTCATGCTGTTCCTGCGCCTGCTGCCGGTGCTGGCGCTGGCCGCCGCCCTGCCGTGGCTGCTGGCCTACTGGATGGACCGCGGCTGGGAAGTGGTCACGGCCTCGGCGCTGACCCTGCTGCTGTTGATGTGGTGGACGCTGCGCCGCGCCACCGCGCCGATGCGCTCGCTGTTCCGCGCCCTGGCCGGCACCGTCAGCAGCTACCGCGACGGCGAATACAACTTCGGCGTGCACTGGCGCGGCGACGACGAACTGGGCGAGATGGTCGCCGCGCACGCGCAACTGGGCGAGATCCTGCGCGAACAGCGCCAGGGCCTGGCGCAGCGCGAGCTGATGCTCGACACCATGGTGCAGAACACCCCTGTGGCGATGCTGCTCACCTCCAAGGGCGGCGACGGCCTGCGCCGCGTGGTGTTCTCCAACCTGGCTGCGCGCAAGCTGCTGCACAGCGGCTGGAAGCTGGAAGGACAGCGCCTGGACGACCTGCTGCTGGGCGTGCCGGCGCCGCTGCGCGAGGCGATCTCGCGCGGTGGCGACAGCCTGTTCGCCATCGAAGGCAGCGACGAGGACCCGGAGGAGGAGCAGATCTACCACCTGTCGCAGCGCCGCTTCCATCTCAACGGCCGCCCGCACGAACTGCTGTTGATCCGCCTGCTCACCGCCGAACTGCGCCGCCAGGAAGTGCACACCTGGAAGAAGGTGATCCGGGTGATCAGCCACGAGCTCAACAACTCGCTGGCGCCGATCGCCTCGCTGGCGCACTCCGGCGCCGAGCTGGTGCGGCGGCAGAAGGTGGAGCGGCTGGAAGAGGTGTTCGGCACCATCGAGGAACGCGCGCGGCACCTGGAAGGCTTCATCCGCGGCTACGCGCGCTTCGCCAAGCTGCCGCAGCCGCAACTGCAGACGGTGCACTGGGCGCAGTTCCTGGCCGGGCTGCAGCAGCAGATTCCGTTCGCGCTGGACCTGGAGTCGCCGGACCTGCACAGCCGGGTCGATCCGGCGCAACTGCAGCAGGCCCTGCTCAACCTGGTCAAGAACGCCCACGAATCCCTGCCCGAGGGGCAGACGCCGGCCGATGGCGTGCGCGTGCGCGTGTCTACCCGCCCGGACTGGCTGCGCCTGGAAGTGCTGGACCGCGGCAGCGGCATGAACGAGGCGGTGCTGCACAACGCGTTGATGCCGTTCTACTCGACCAAGCGCAACGGCACCGGCCTGGGCCTGGCCCTGACCCGCGAGATCGTCGAAGCCCACGGCGGCCGCCTGTCGCTGCACAACCGCGACGAAGGCGGACTGTGCGTGACGGTGCAGTTGCCACAGGGGGAGCGGGGCTGATTTTTTTCGGGATTGGGGATTGGGGATTGAGCGCCGGGACCCGGGACCCGAAGAGCATGAGCGCACCTAGCCAAGCCGTGACCGTCGCGCTACGTTCCGCTCAAGCAAAAGCGCTGCGGTTCAGCGGCGCGCACCCAGGACACGTCGGGCGCAGTGGCTCAGTAGATCGCCATGTGGTCGATCACGGCGCGATCGACGTCGGCGCAGCCCTTGACCACGATCTCGACATTGGCCTTGCTGGTGAACGCAGCCAGGGCGAGCGAATACAGTTCCTTGAAGTGGGGCGTCGCTTCGTCGCGGTAGACCTCATAGAACACACCGCCGCATTGCTGCGGAATGTCGCTATCGGCGACGACGAGGGTGAATCGATTGGATTCCGAATATAACTTGCTGACCTTTGCATGCACGCGCTCAAACGCCGGCGCCTGAAAACTCAGCAGCGTCAGCACTGACGCCACGACAAGTCGCTTCATGATCTCCCCTGGATTGGACCGTCGCGGCATCATTGCCGCGCTTCCATCTGTATACAGTATCAGCGCTACCCCGGCAGCATCGACGACCCGGCCGCGAGGCTCAGCGCGATGGCAGCGGACAACGCATCGCCACCCGCAGGTGCATGGGGAAGCCGAGTGCGGATTCCTGTCGCCAGGTCGCGCACAACTGCGGACCCCACTGCGTAGGCGACATCTCGACGAAGCCTTCGCTGGCGTAGAACGGCGCATTCCACGGCACGTCGCGCAAGGTGGTCAGCAGCATGCATTGGAAGCCAGCAACTGCCGCGGCCGCGCGCGCATGCCGCAGCAGGGCACGGCCGATGCCGCGGCGCCCGGCATCGGGATCCACGTCCATCTGCTGCACGTGGAAGCCGCCGTCCAGGCACCCGCCGAGCAGATAGCCGACGCAACGTTCGTCCTCGTCCAGCGCCACCCATAACTGCTCGCGCGCCAATCCGGCACGCAGGGCGTGCGTCTCCAACGCGTGCGCCGCGAACACGGCCTGCGCCGGATGCCCTTGCAGCAGGGCGCCGGCGCGCCGCTCGATCTCCGGCAACCGCGCCAGCTCCTGCGCGCGCGCCAGACGAATGCGCCCGGCCATGCCTCAGTCGCGCTTGCCTGGGCGTTTCCAGCCTTCGACGGTTTCCTGGCGCACCCGTGCCACGCTCAGTTTGCCGGCCGGCGCGCTGCGGGTGATCACCGAGCCGGCGCCGATGGTGGCGCCGTCGCCGATCTCCAGCGGCGCCACCAGCGCGCTGTTGGAGCCGACGAACACGCCATCGCCGATCACCGTCTGCGACTTGTTGACGCCGTCGTAGTTGCAGGTGATCACCCCGGCACCGACGTTGACGCCGCTGCCGATGGTCGCGTCGCCGAGGTAGGTCAGGTGATTGGCTTTGCTGCCGACGCCGAGCACCGCCTTCTTGGTCTCGACGAAGTTGCCGATGTGCACGCCATCGGCCAGCACCGTACCAGGGCGCAGCCGCGCGAACGGGCCGATCTGTACCGCGCCCTCGGCGACCACGCCTTCCAGGTCGCAATGCGCACGCACCTCGGTACCCGGCCCCAGCACCACGTCCTTCAAGCGCACGAACGGGCCGATGCTGACGCCGTCGCCCAGTTCCACCTCGCCTTCCAGGATCACGTTGGCGTCGATGCGCACGTCGTGGCCGGCGCGCACGCGGCCGCGCTGGTCCAGGCGGTTCGGGTCGATCAGTTGCACGCCCTGCTCGCACAACGCACGCGCCGCGCGCAACTGCCAGGCACGTTCCAGTTGCGCCAGCTGCCAAGGATCGTTGGCGCCCTCGGCCTCGATCGGGTCGGCCACCAGCACCATCTCGGCCGGGGTGAACTCGGCGGCAGCGGCGGCGAACACGTCGGTCAGGTAGTACTCGCCCTGCGCGTTGTCGTTGCGCAACTGTGCCAGCCAGCGCTTCAGCGCGGTGGACTCGGCGGTGACGATGCCGGTGTTGATGGTGCGGATGCGCCGCTGCTCGTCGTCGGCATCCTTCTGCTCGACGATCGCCGCGACCTTGCCGGCGGCATCGCGCACGATGCGGCCGTAGCCGGTGGGATCCTCCGGCTCGGCCACCAGCACTGCGACGCGACCGGGCGCATGCAGCAGGCGGGTCAGGGTCTCGGCGCGGATCAGCGGCACGTCGCCGTACAGCACCAGCACCGTAGCGGCATCGGGCACGGCCGCCATCGCCTGCTGCACCGCGTGGCCGGTGCCCAGCTGTTGCGCCTGCTCGGCCCACAGCAGGTCCGGCTGGTCGGCGAACGCCGCCAGCACCGCCTCGCCGCCGTGGCCATGGACGATGTGGATCGCGTCCGGCTGCAGTTGGCGCGCGGTCTCGATCACATGCGCCAGCATCGGCCGGCCGGCGATCGGCTGCAGCACCTTGGGCTTGACCGACTTCATCCGCTTGCCCGCGCCGGCGGCGAGGATCACGACGTGCAGGGGCAGACTCATGGGGCGGTTCCGTTGCGGGTGGACGACGAATTCTAGAGGCTGCCGGCCACGCCTGCCGTCACGACCGCGCCACACGCGGCGGGCTGCACATCGGCGCCGCAGGCGCTAGCATGCGCGATCGTCTTCTCCTGCGGATGTTCATGGGTCTCCTGCGCCAGGGCAGCCAGTTCCTGCTGATCGGCCTGCTGCAATTGCTGGTCGACTGGAGCGTGTTCGTCGCCGCCACCGCGGCCGGCATGCCGACGGTCCCGGGCAACGTGCTGGGCCGCGTCTGCGGCGCCCTGCTCGGGTTCTGGCTCAACGGCCGCATCACCTTCGCCAGCGACGACGCCGCACGCCTGGGCTGGCGCCGCTTCGGCCGTTTCATGGCCATGTGGCTGGTGCTCACCGCACTCAGCACCTGGCTGGTGGCGCTGTGCGCCCACGCCCTGGGCCTGCGCCTGGCCTGGCTGGCCAAGCCGCTGGTCGAAGGCATGCTGGCGGTGGTGTCGTTCTTCCTGGGCCGGCAGTTGGTGTATCGCTAGCGCTGGCGACACGGCAGGCAGACGGCACCGCTGCGCGCGATCGGCGCCGGCTGTCGGGGCTGAAGCCCCTCCCACAAAAGACCTGACGTATGCCGGGAGCATCCCTGTGGGAGCGACTTCAGTCGCGACGAGCGAAGCCCAGACGGCCAGCGCGGATCGGGCCTGCAGAGCGCCAAATCGGCTTCAGCGCCCCGTAGGGCGCAGGCAACGCGCCATCGGCCCCGCTACCGACGACTCAATGGCAGAAATCACCCAGGCTGCGCACCAGCGCGGTGCGGTGCAGTTGGTCGAGCTGCCAGCGCAGCGCATAGGCCTCGGCCGCGCGCGCGGTCGTGGCCGGGCAATCCGCGGCCTGGCGCAGCGTGGCACTGGCCTGCAACGCGTCCAGCATCTCGCCCTGCAGTTGGTCCAGGCGCGCGCGCAGTGCGGTCAGGTCCGGGCGCGGGCTGTTGGGCGCGCGGCCGCGCAGGTGCCAGCGCGACAGCAGTTCGTACTGCACCAGCTTGTTGGATTCGATCTGCATGCCGAAGAAACGCGCCGCATCGTCCGGATCCACGCCGTGGGCCGGCGCCTGATCGCGCACGCTCGCCAGCACCGCGGCCTCGCGCGTGGCATCCAGCACCGGCTTGCCGCTGTCCCACTTGCTCAGCGCCACCTGGTCGCCGATCGCATTGCGCTCGACGATGCGATCCAGCAGCGGCTCCAGTGGGGTGGCACTGCGTGCGGGCAATGCGCATCCCATCAACAGGGCGCCGGCCAGCACGGCGGTCAGCGCATGCATGCAGGGACGAGGAACGGCAGCGGACAGGCTCATCTCGGTTCTCCGGTAACCGTCTGCGGGTGGGGGATGAACCGCAGATCGGGCGGCCATCTTGCCGCAGTCCACCGACCGCACGATGACCGCACCCGCGTCTTGTCGCATGCCAGCGCGGCCGAGTCAGCGACCAGCAAGCCAGCGCCGTGCGCTGCGTCGCAGTCCAGCTCGATCTCGAGCTGCGCCGCAGGAATGCGATCTTCACGGCGATCCAATGCGCCTGCGCGTCACAGAGTGCGGCAAGCCGGATCCGCGAGGTGATCCCCCACATGCACGCGGAGGCGGCGTGCGAAGGAGCCCCCCATCTCCCAGACACGACAACGCCGGCAAACGCCGGCGTCGTCGTCGCGCATGCGGCCATCAGGCCGCGGGGCGGTGAACTCAGTGCTTGAGGTTCTTGCGCAGACGCTCCAGCGCCTGCAGCTGCGCGGTGACCTCGGCCAGCTTGGCCTGCGCCTCGGCGACATCCATGCCTTCGCCGCGGTTGGCGAGCAGGCGCTCGGCTTCTTCCTTGGCCTTGCGCACCGACGCTTCGTCGATGTCCTGCGCGCGGATCGCGGTGTCGGCCAGGATCGTCACCACCTGCGGCTGCACCTCGAGGATGCCGCCGGAAATGGCGAAATCCAGCTGCTCGCCGCTCGCGGTGGTCACCACCACCTTGCCGGGCTTGAGCCGGGTGATCAACGGCGCGTGCTTGGGCGCGATGCCCAGCTCGCCCAGCTCGCCGGTCGCGACCACCAGGGTGGCGTCGCCGTGGTAGATCTCATGCTCGGCGCTGACGATGTCGCAACGGATGGTGCTCATGGTTACCTCGCTGGCGCGAGGCGGGATTGGGGATTGGGGATTGGGGATTGGGCAAAGCAGTCGCGCCGCCTTGTCCTCACACCCACTCCCTCGTCCTCGATGCCGCCTTGCGAATCCCTAATCCCGAATGCCGAATCCCGGCTCTTACGCCTTCTCGGCCATCTTCTTGGCCTTCTCGACCGCTTCCTCGATGCCGCCGACCATGTAGAAGGCCTGCTCCGGCAGGTGGTCGTATTCGCCGTCGACGATGGCCTTGAAGCCGCGGATGGTGTCCTTCAGCGACACGTACTTGCCCGGCGAGCCGGTGAACACTTCGGCCACGTGGAACGGCTGGCTGAAGAAGCGCTCGATCTTGCGCGCGCGCGACACGGCCTGCTTGTCCTCTTCGGACAGTTCGTCCATGCCCAGGATCGCGATGATGTCCTTCAGTTCCTTGTACTTCTGCAAGGTGGACTGCACGCGGCGGGCGGTGTCGTAGTGCTCGTGGCCGATCACGTTCGGGTCCAGCTGGCGGCTGGTCGAATCGAGCGGATCCACCGCCGGGTAGATACCCAGCGAAGCGATGTTACGCGACAGCACGACGGTGGCGTCGAGGTGGGCGAAGGTGGTCGCCGGCGACGGGTCGGTCAGGTCGTCCGCGGGCACGTACACGGCCTGGATCGAGGTGATCGAGCCGGACTTGGTCGAGGTGATGCGCTCCTGCAGCACGCCCATTTCCTCGGCCAGGGTCGGCTGGTAGCCCACCGCCGACGGCATGCGGCCCAGCAGCGCCGACACTTCGGTACCGGCCAGGGTGTAGCGGTAGATGTTGTCGACGAACAGCAGCACGTCCTTGCCCTTGCCCGAGGCGTCCTTCTCGTCGCGGAAGTACTCGGCCATGGTCAGGCCGGTCAGCGCGACGCGCAGGCGGTTGCCCGGCGGCTCGTTCATCTGGCCGTACACCATCGCCACCTTGTCCAGGACGTTGGAGTCCTTCATCTCGTGGTAGAAGTCGTTGCCCTCGCGGGTACGCTCGCCCACGCCGGCGAACACGGACAGACCCGAGTGCGCCTTGGCGATGTTGTTGATCAGTTCCATCATGTTGACGGTCTTGCCGACGCCGGCGCCGCCGAACAGGCCGACCTTGCCGCCCTTGGCGAACGGGCACATCAGGTCGATGACCTTGATGCCGGTCTCCAGCAGCTCGGTGGCCGAGGACTGGTCTTCGTAGGTCGGCGCCGCGCGGTGGATTTCCCAATGGTCGGTGGCCTGCACGTCGCCGGCCTCGTCGATCGGACGACCCAGCACGTCCATGATGCGGCCCAGCGTGCCGGCGCCGACCGGCACCGAGATCGCACGGCCGGTGTTGGTGGCGACCAGGTTGCGCTTGAGGCCGTCGGTGGAGCCGAGGGCGATCGTACGCACGACGCCGTCGCCCAACTGCTGCTGCACTTCCAGCGTGATGGCGGTGCCGTCGACCTTCAGTGCGTCGTACACCTTCGGCACATCGGCACGCGCGAATTCGACGTCGACGACCGCGCCGATGATCTGAACGATCTTGCCCTGACTCATTTTGCTGCTCCGGTTAGCTTTAGTTCTGTCCGGATGGCCTGCGCCATCCCGTGGATTTCGTGATTGGGGATTCGCGATTCGGGATTCGCAAAAGCGCGCTTCGCTGCTCTTGCCGATCCCGATTCTCCAATCCCGAATCCCGGCACTTACACCGCCGCCGCACCGCCGACGATTTCGGAAATTTCCTGGGTGATCGCAGCCTGACGCGCCTTGTTGTAGACCAACTGCAAGGTGCTGATCAGCTTGCTGGCGTTGTCGCTGGCCGCCTTCATCGCGACCATGCGCGCCGCATGCTCGGACGCCACGTTCTCCAGCACCGCCTGGTACACCAGCGACTCGATGTAGCGCGTCATCACGTGCTCGAGCACGCTCGCGGCATCGGGTTCGTACAGGTAGTCCCAGTCGTGGTGCGCGACCTGGCTCTCGGCCGCCGGCAGCGGCAGCAGCTGGTCGAAGCTGGCCTTCTGCGTCATCGTGTTGACGAAGCGGTTGTAGACCAGATACACGCGGTCCAGCTTGCCTTCGGTGAACGCGTCCAGCATCACCTTGATCACGCCGATCAACTGCTCCAGCTGCGGCAGGTCGCCGAGGTGGCTGACGCTGCCGACCATGTCCACCTTGATCCGGCGGAAGAACACCGAGGCCTTCTGGCCGATGGTGACCACGTCCACGCCCGCGCCCTGGTCCTGCCACTGGCGCACTTCGCCCAGCATCTTGCGGAACAGGTTGTTGTTCAGGCCGCCGGCCAGGCCGCGATCGGAGGAGATCACGATGTAGCCGACGCGCTTGACCGACTCGCGCTGCACCAGGAACGGATGCGTGTAATCGGTGCTGGCCTGCGCCAGATGCCCGATCACCTGCTTCATCGCCTGCGCGTACGGACGCGAGGTCTTCATCCGATCCTGCGCCTTGCGGATCTTGGAGGCCGAGACCATCTCGAGCGCGCGCGTCACCTTGCGGGTGTTCTGCACGCTCTTGATCTTGGATTTGATTTCGCGTCCGCCTGCCATTACTCGCTCGCTCCGCTCGTGGGATTCGGGATTGGGGATTGGGGATTCGCTAACGCTCCCAAACCCACCTCACCTACAAACCCAAATACCTGACTCTTGAGATCCGGACGATGACCGGGGATCGGCAGATCCCCTGTACCACCGCTCTTACGAATCCCGAATGCCCAATCCCGAATCCCGGCTCTTTACCAGCTGCCCGTGGTCTTGAACTCGCCGATGCCCTTCTTGAACGCGGCCTCGATGTCGCCGTTCCAGTCGCCGGTGTCGTTGACCTTGGCGATCAGCTCGCCCTGGGTGTTGGCGAAGTGGGCGTGCAGGCCCTCCTCGAACGCCAGCAGCTTGTTGACCGGCACGTCGTCGAGGTAGCCCTCGTTGACCGCGTAGATCGACAGCGCCTGGTTGGCGATGGACATCGGCATGTACTGCTTCTGCTTCATCAGCTCGGTGACGCGCTGGCCGCGCTCGAGCTGCTTGCGGGTGGCTTCGTCCAGGTCCGAGGCGAACTGCGCGAACGCCGCCAGCTCGCGGTACTGCGCCAGCGAGATGCGGATGCCGCCGGAGAGCTTCTTGATGATCTTGGTCTGCGCGGCGCCGCCGACGCGCGACACCGAGATACCGGCGTTCACCGCCGGGCGGATGCCGGCGTTGAACAGGTCGGTCTCCAGGAAGATCTGGCCGTCGGTGATCGAGATCACGTTGGTCGGCACGAACGCGGACACGTCGCCGGCCTGGGTCTCGATGATCGGCAGCGCGGTCAGCGAACCGGTCTTGCCCTTGACCTCGCCCTTCGTGAACTGCTCCACGTACTCCTCGGACACGCGCGCGGCGCGCTCCAGCAGGCGGCTGTGCAGGTAGAACACGTCGCCCGGGTAGGCTTCGCGGCCCGGCGGGCGCTTCAGCAGCAGCGAGATCTGGCGGTAGGCCACGGCCTGCTTGGACAGATCGTCGTACACGATCAGCGCGTCTTCGCCGCGGTCCATGAAGTACTCGCCCATGGTGCAGCCGGCGTAGGCGCTGATGTACTGCATCGCCGCCGACTCGGAGGCGGTCGCGGCGACCACGATGGTGTGCGCCAGCGCGCCGTTCTCTTCCAGCTTGCGCACGATGTTGGCGACGGTCGAGGCCTTCTGCCCGATCGCCACGTACACGCACTTGATGCCGGTGTTCTTCTGGTTGATCACCGCGTCGATGGCCAGCGCGGTCTTGCCGGTCTGGCGGTCGCCGATGACCAACTCGCGCTGGCCGCGGCCGATCGGGATCATCGCGTCGACCGACTTGTAGCCGGTCTGCACCGGCTGGTCGACCGACTTGCGCCAGATCACGCCCGGCGCCACGCGCTCCACCGGCGCGGTCTGGCTGGTGCCCAGCGGGCCCTTGCCGTCGATCGGCTCGCCCAGCGCGTTGACCACGCGGCCCAGCAGTTCCTTGCCGACCGGCACTTCCAGGATGCGGCCGGTGGTCTTGGCCACGTCGCCTTCGCGCAGGTTCTCGTAGTCGCCGAGCACCACGGCGCCGACCGAGTCGCGCTCCAGGTTCAGCGCCAGGGCGTAGGTGTCGTTCGGCAGTTCGATCATTTCGCCCTGCATCACGTCGGCCAGGCCGAAGATGCGCACGATGCCGTCGGACACGCTGGTGACCGTGCCTTCGTTGCGCGACTCCGCGGCCAGCTTGACCTGCTCGATGCGGTTCTTGATCAGTTCGCTGATTTCGGAGGGGTTGAGCGTGGTTGCCATCTTGGTTTCCTTCGGATCGTCCATCGCGCAGCGGCGGATGGCGACGTGTGGTTAGCTTCTTTGAGAATCGGGAATGGGGAATCGGGAATCGCGGGTGGCGTCGCCGCCGGGCCGGGTTCTCTCCTCTCTATTCGCCATTCCCGTTTCTTAGTGGGCCAGTGCGGATTGCAGACGCGACAGCTTGCCTTTCAACGAACCGTCGATGACCACGTCGCCGGCGTCGATCACCGCGCCGCCGATCAGCGAAGCGTCCACCGCCGTGGTGATCTCGACCTCGCGGCCGAAGCGCTGCTTCAGCGCCACCTTCAGCGAGGCCACCTCGGCATCGCTCAGCGCCGTCGCGGAGGTCACGTTGGCCTGCACCACGCGCTCGGCCTCGGCCCGCAGCTGGTCGTACAGCCCGGCGATCTCCGGCAGCAGCGGCAGCCGCTGGCCTTCGGCCAGGAGGCTCAGGAAGCGCTGGTACTGCTCGTCGGCCGCTTCCGGCGCCAGCAGCGACACCGCCTGCTCCCGCTGCAGCAGCGGGTTGTGCAGCAGCGCGGCCACGCGCGGGTCGGCGGCGACCTGGGCGGAGAACGCCAGCGCCTGCGACCAGGGCGCGAGCTTGCCGGCGTCGCTGGCCGCGGCGAACGCGGCGCGAGCGTAGGGACGCGCCAGTGTGAGGGCCTGGCTCATCTCAGATCTCCGCCGCCAGCTCGTCGAGTAGCGCCTTGTGGGCGTTGGCGTCGATTTCGCGCTTGAGCAGCTTCTCGGCGCCGCTCACCGCCAGCAGCGACACCTGGCGACGCAGGTCTTCGCGCGCGCGGTTGGCCGCGGCGTCGATCTCGGCCTGGGCCAGTTCCTTCTGCCGGTTGGCTTCGACGATCGCCTCGTGCTTGGCCGCCTCGACGATCTGGTTGGCGCGCGCATGGGCCTGATCGATGATCTCGTTGGCCTTGATGCGGGCGTCCTTCAACGCTTCGTTGACCTTTTCCTGCGCCTGCGCCAGATCCTTCTGGCTGCGATCGGCGGCGGCCAGGCCTTCGGCGATCTTCTGTTGGCGCTCTTCGATGGCCTGCATCAGCGGCGGCCAGATCTTGGTCGCGACGATCCAGATCAGACCGGCGAACGCCAGCGCCTGGGCAAAGAGGGTGAGACCGATATTCATGGGGTACGCTCAGCCAATGGTGACGGGGTGGACGCGCCGCCAGCACGGCG
>NZ_AQOI01000641.1:0-4878 GCF_000364665.1 Xanthomonas sp. SHU 199 | reverse complement strand
CGCCCGCCGATGGCGACCGCACGCCGGTACGACGGGATCAACCGCCCTGCGGCAGACGCGCGACGAACTCGCCGATCATCGGGTTGGCGAACGCGAACAGCAGGCCGACCGCGACGCTGATGATGAACGCGGCGTCGATCAGGCCGGCGGTGATGAACATGCGGACCTGCAGCACCGGGATCAGTTCCGGCTGGCGCGCGGCCGATTCCAGGAACTTGCCGGCCATGATGGCCAGACCGAGGCCGGCGCCCAGCGCGGCCAGGCCGATCATGATGCCGACGGCGAGGACGGTGGAGCTCTGGACTTGGGCGAGGTTGGTCAGGACGGCGAAGTACATGGTTTTCTCCAGGAACAAAGTTGCTTGAGGATGGTGAATCGAACGAAGGGTTGCTTAGAACGCGTGAAACAGAAACGTCAGTGGCTGTCTTCCGCCAGGCTCAGGTACACGATGGACAGCATCATGAAAATGAACGCCTGCAGCGGAATCACCAGCAGGTGGAACAGCATCCAGCCGAAGCCGAACGCGCCGCCGGCCAGCGCACCGAGGATGCCGGCACCGCCCAGCACCCAGATCAGCAGGAATACGATCTCGCCGCCGAACATGTTGCCGAACAGTCGCATCGCCAGCGACACCGGCTTGCTCAGCCATTCGACGATATTGAGGATCAGGTTGAACGGCAGCATCCACTTGCCGAACGGCGCGGTGAGGAATTCCTTGGTCATCCCGCCCACGCCCTTGGAGCGCAGCGAGAAGAACAGCATCAGGAAGAACACGCTGATCGACATGCCCAGGGTGGCATTGACGTCGGCGGTGGGCACCGGCTTCCAGTAGTGCACGCCGACCCAGCCCAGCGGGATCGCGAGGAAGTCCGCCGGGATCATCTTGATGAGATTCATCAACAGGATCCAGAAGAACAGGGTGATCGCGATCGGGGTCACCAGCTTGCTGGTGCCGTGGTAGGTGTCCTTGGCCTGGCGGTCGACGAACTCCAGCATGATTTCCACGAACGCCTGCCACTTGCCGGGCACGCCCGCGGTGGCCTTGCGCGTGGCCAGCCAGAAGCCGAACACCATCAGCAGGCCCATCAGCAGCGACATCACCAGGGTGTCGACATGCAATTGCCAGAACCCGCCTTCCTGCACCTGGAAGGTGAGGTTGTGCAGATGGTGCTGGATGTAGGAGGTAGGGGTTTCTGCCTCGCCCGCCATGAGTCCTGAGCCTTTTCTTGATTCGATCAACGCCTGGCCAGAGCCAGAACCTGGAACATCAGCCCGACGGCGATACCCGCCAACAGGGCCAGAGGAGGCAACCGCCACCAGGCAAAGCCCAGCGCCAGCACCGCGAACACCAACACCCACTTCAGCACCATGGCCACGATCAACCGCGCCAGCGCCGAACCCGCCGCCTGCACGCCGCCATTGAGCGCGGTGCGTGCGGCCAGCCATCCCCCTGCCACGGTCGCCAGCCCGGTTGCGGCGGCGCCCATCGCGTATTTCGGTCCCAGCAGCAGGAACAGCAGGGACACCACGGCCACCGCCACCAGCGGGTAAATCGCTGCGCGCAGCATCAGCCGCCGACCCGCATCAACGGAGTTCAGCACAGAAAATCCTGCAATTGGTGGTGGATTGAGGACGTCTTCGCGTCCGTCGAGCCGCGGAATTATAGCAATGGGACAATTTGCGAGACAACCGCCAGGGGTCCTGGCCGCGTCCGAATGCCCATCCGCCCGTAGACGATAGCACGGCCACCGCCCGCCGCCGGCGCCGAATGCGGCGTTGCAGCACGCCTTTGCGGAGGAACTTTCTGTCCACTGCGCTGTCTGATCGGACAGGGACTGCGCCCATCCTCGTCGGCCCACAGCGCAGACCCACCGAGCCCCGGTCCTCCCGGGGCTCTTTTCGTTGCGCGTTCTGGGACGGGCGTGGCGGCCCGGGCCACCATACTTTCACGAATGGTGGACGCAAATTTAAGGATAGTGACGGCACGCGGTGGCCCAGCCATCGACGCCTCATCAAAAAAATCCCAAGACGACGGAGCTTGTCCCCCATGAAACACTTGCTTGCCCTGGCGCTGCCGTGCGCGCTCGCCGCCGCTTACGCCCTGCCCGCCCACGCCGAAGACGGCGACGACCGCTTCACCCTGCGCCTGGGCGCGATGAACGTCGACAACAACAACACCCTGCGCGGCAACACCGTCGTCAACGGCAATGCCATCTCCGGGTCGCAGGACTTCAAGCTGGGCGGCAAGGAGTGGGAGCCGCGCGTGGACGGCGTGTTCCGCATCAGCACCCGCCAGCGCCTGATCTTCGACTACTTCAAGTACGACAAGGACCGCCGCGAGGAGCTGGGCCAGGACGTCAGCTATGGCGGCGTCACCGTGCCGTCGGGCAGCTTCGTCAAGGGCCAACTGAAATATCAGGTCGCCAGCCTGGTGTACGACTACTCGGTGATCGATACGCCGCAGTTCAGCATGGGCCTGCAGCTCGGTGCCGAGTGGGCCAAGGTCAACGGCAAGGCCTATGCCGACCTGGGCCCGCTGTACACCGGCACCTTCGTCGACGAAAGCGACGACGGCGCCGCACCGGTGGTCGGCCTGCGCTTCACCGCGCACCCGAACGAACACTGGCTGTTCAATGTGCAGGGGCAGTACGTCAACACCAAGTGGGGCGATTTCAAGAAATACGACGGCGACCTGAGCCGCGCCAACGCCATCGCCGAGTATCGCTTCACCCGCAACTTCGGCATCTTTGCCGGCTACGACTGGTTCAAGCTCGACGTGGACCGCAAGGGCGGCAACGCCGCGATCGGCCTGAAGCAGGAGTTCAAGGGTCCGGTCGCGGGCGTGACCTTCGCGTTCTGATCTTTCGGGACCCGGAACCCGGGACCCGCGAGCAGTTCCATGCAGAACCCCGCAGCGATGCGGGGTTTTGTCGTTCAACGGGGTGCGCGGCAGATCGCAGACGCGGTGGCAGCGACTGCGGCAGCCGACACACGCTCACGGCGGCTTGGTCGCACCGGCCACCAGCAGGTGCTGGTGCGCCGTGCAGTAGCACTCGTCGTGCCAGCCGTAGTGCGGATCGGTGCAGATCGCGTGTTGCACCGTCGCCGGCAACGCCGCCACGTCGCTGCGCAGATCGCGCTTCAGCGAGACGAACACCGAGCCCGGATGCGGCCAGTCGGTCCGGCGCGGCGGCTCGGCGATGCGGTTGCCGCTGGCCAGTTCGCGCTGCAGCAGCGCCTGCAGTTCGGGACAAAGGGTGCCCTGCCCCATGGCGACCTCCATGCGTGGATTCACCACGGCCGCGACCGCACCGCACGCAGCGGCACGGTCGCGCCAGGCGGCGTCACTTCTTCTTCGGGATGTACAGGTCGGTGATGGTGCCGTCGTAGACCTCGGCGCTCATGCCGACCGATTCGCTCAGGGTCGGATGCGCGTGGATGGTGTGGCCGATGTCCTCGGCCTCCGCGCCCATCTCGATCGCCAGGCCGATCTCGGCCAGCAGGTCGCCGGCGTGCACGCCGACGATCGCGCCGCCGATGATGCGGTGCGTCTCCTCGTCGAAGATCAGCTTGGTGAAGCCCTCGGTGCGGCCGATGCCGATCGCGCGGCCGCTGGCCGCCCACGGGAACTTGGCCACGCCGACCTTCAGCCCCTTGGCCTTGGCCTCGGTCTCGGTGACGCCGACCCAGGCGATTTCCGGGTTGGTGTAGGCCACCGACGGGATCACCCGCGCCACCCACTCCTTCTTCTCGCCGGCGGCCACTTCCGCGGCCAGCTTGCCCTCGTGGGTGGCCTTGTGCGCCAGCATCGGGTTACCGACGATGTCGCCGATGGCGAAGATATGCGGCACGTTGGTGCGCATCTGCCGGTCGACCGGGATGAAACCGCGCTCGGTGACGTTGATGCCGGCCTTGTCGGCGCCGATCTTCTTGCCGTTGGGTGCGCGCCCCACCGCGACCAGCACGCGGTCGTAGGTGGTAGCGGCCAGCGCCGGCGTCTCGCCCGCGGTGGCGGCTTCGAAGGTCACGGTGATGCCCTTCTTGTCGGCCTTGACCTCGGCCGCCTTGGTCTTGAGATGGACCTCCACGCCCTGCTTCTTCAAGCGATCGGCCAGCGGCTTGACCAGGTCCTTGTCCGCGCCCGGCATCAGCTGGTCCATGAACTCGACCACCGTGACCTTGCTGCCCAGCGCGCTGTACACGGTGGCCATTTCCAGGCCGATGATGCCGCCGCCGACCACCAGCAGGGTCTTGGGGATCTCCTGCAGTTCCAGCGCGTCGGTGGAGTCCATCACCCGCTTGTCGTCCCACGGGAAATTCGGCAGCTTCACCGCCTGCGAGCCGGCGGCGACGATGCAGTGCTCGAAACGCAGCAGCTGGGTCTTGCCGTCGGCGCCGACGATCTCCAGCTCGTTCGGCGACACGAACGACGCCACGCCGGTGACGGTGCGCACCTTGCGCTGCTTGGCCATGCTGGCCAGGCCGCCGGTGAGCTTGCCGACCACCTTTTCCTTGTACTCGCGCAGCTTGTCCAAGGTGATCTTGGGCTTGCCGAAGTCCACGCCGAAATCGCCGGCATGGGCGACCTCGTCGATCACCGCGGCCGCGTGCAGCAGGGCCTTGGACGGGATGCAGCCGACGTTGAGGCAGACGCCGCCGAGGCTGGCGTAACGCTCGATCAGCACCGTGTCCAGGCCCAGGTCGGCGGCACGGAACGCGGCGGTGTAGCCGCCGGGGCCGGCGCCGAGCACCACCATCTTGCATTCGATGTCGGCGGGCTTGCCGCTGGACAGTGCCGGCTTGGGTGCCGGCGGCTCGGCCGGCGCGCGGTGCGACGGCGCCACCGGCGGCTTGCTGGCCGGCACCTCGGCCGGGGCC
>NZ_AQOI01000640.1:0-319 GCF_000364665.1 Xanthomonas sp. SHU 199 | reverse complement strand
GCTGCACGACAACGAAGTGTTCAGGGGCATCGGCGCCGGGGCGGTACTCTTGCCGCCACAAAGTGTATCTGCCAGCCAATCGCCCAACAGCGGTTGCGCGGTCATCGAGGCGTTTCCGCATGGGCTAGCGTACGGAAGCATGATGACTGTGCTCGTCGGCTATCTTGCTTTCGGAGCAATCGCCATCATGAGCCCTTTGCTCGCTTTGCTGATTCCAACGCTCTTCACAAGTTTCGATGCGTTCTCGGCTGTGTTCGGTGGAATCATGCTGTTGGCTACTACGTTCATGCTCCGCTTCGACCTCATCGGCTACCGCTAC
>NZ_AQOI01000639.1:0-905 GCF_000364665.1 Xanthomonas sp. SHU 199 | reverse complement strand
TAGCCCGGCGACGCGCTGGATGCCGGCGCCGCCGAGATCGCGCGCCTGGGCCTGCTGCTGCCGGCGATGGTCGCGGCCGACCTGGGCGCGGACAGCAGCGCCTTCCAGGGCTGCCAGTCGCTGCGCCTGGACGACCTGGAGCACGGCTGCGCCCTCGCCGCCTCCGACAGCTACACCCTGGTCACCCGCACCCAGGTGCCGCTGCGCGACCTGGGCCCTGGCGAATTCGTGGTGTTCCGCGGCGGCGTGGCGCAGCGCGACCAGGTCGCGATCGTGATCGGCCAGCCCGACCTGAGCGCGCCGGTGCCGGTGCGCGTGCATTCCTCCTGCCTCACCGGCGACCTGTTCGGCTCGCTCAAGTGCGACTGCGGCGACCAGCTACGGCACGGCCTGGCCAAGCTCAAGGCGCTGGGCGGCGGCGTGCTGCTGTACCTGGACCAGGAAGGCCGCGGCACCGGCATCGCCACCAAGATGCGTGCCTACGGCTACCAACACGACGGCCTGGACACCATCGACGCCGACGCGCAACTGGGCTTCGGCGCCGACGAGCGCCGCTACGGCAGCGCCGTGGCGATGCTGCGCGGGCTGGGCATCGGCCGCGTGCGCCTGCTCACCAACAACCCGAACAAGGCCGAGCGCCTGCGCGCGGCGGGCATCGAGGTGACCGAACGCATCCCGGTCACCGGCACCATCACCGCCGAGAACGAAGGCTACCTGCGCACCAAGGCGGCCCGCGCCGGTCACGCGCTGGACGTGGACGCGCTGCTGCGCGCGGCGCGCTGAACCACCGCCGCGGCTCGGCACCCTCCACCGCCTGCGCGGATCGGGACGGAAACCGCGCGGCGGACAGCGCACGTCCGCCATCGCCGCGTTAGGATCGCAGGCCACGCCGCGCGCCCGCGCCA
>NZ_AQOI01000638.1:0-475 GCF_000364665.1 Xanthomonas sp. SHU 199 | reverse complement strand
CCCCCCCGCCGAACTGCCCGGCGCCAGCGCCGAGCCGGCCGCCGCGGTGCGCACGCTGGCGCACGCGCTGCAACGCAACGACCTGCTCGGTTACGCCCGCGCCGCGGTGCCGCCGGCCCAGTACCAGCGCCTGCAACAGGCCTGGAGCGAGGACCGCAGCCGCTGGCCGCTGACCGAGTTGCCGCTGGCCGAACGCCTGCCCGAGGTGCTCGACACCCTCGCCGCGCCGGACGCAGAGCGCCAGCTGCAACGCGCCTTCGACGCGCAGTTCGGCGGCCAGGCGGCGAGCCTGAAGCAGGCGGCACACTCGCTGGGCCTGTTCGGCGTGCAGTTCCTGCGCAACCAGGGCCACTACACGCCCGAACAGCGCGGCCACTACGTGCAACTGGTGCAGGCGCTGAGCGCCTGGGCCGCGCGCGCGCCGCTGTCCGAGCGCAAGCGCGCCCAGGCGGCGCTCGCGCGGCTGTGCGCGGGC
>NZ_AQOI01000637.1:0-383 GCF_000364665.1 Xanthomonas sp. SHU 199 | reverse complement strand
TGGCGCCGAGCTGGCGGCGCAGGGTCGCGGCCTGCGCCGCGGAGTCGGCGCGCAGGTCCAGCCACCAGCGCGACTGACCGCTGCCGCCGCTGGGGATCAAGTCGACGTTGAAGCCGGCACGGGCCAGTTCCTGGCGGCGGCGCTCGGCCCCCTCGCGGCTGCGGTACTGGCCCAGGGCGATGGCATTGCCGGCATCGCCCTGGCGCAACGGGTAATAGTCGCGGATGCCGGCGGCGACGATGCGCTCGGTGGCCTGCCTGAGGCCGTCCTCGCCGCCGATGGTCGGCAGGATCACGCGGAAGCTGGTGGCGTCGCCATCGGCGGCCTCGCGCAGGCGCGGACGCGGCGCTCCGGGGGCCAGCGCGGCGACGGCCGCCTGC
The DNA here is from genome assembly GCF_000364665.1 of Xanthomonas sp. SHU 199. Classification (NCBI taxonomy): domain Bacteria; kingdom Pseudomonadati; phylum Pseudomonadota; class Gammaproteobacteria; order Lysobacterales; family Lysobacteraceae; genus Xanthomonas; species Xanthomonas sp. SHU 199. The sequence continues at coordinate 3 of NZ_AQOI01000637.1, read as the reverse complement.
GCC
>NZ_AQOI01000636.1:0-662 GCF_000364665.1 Xanthomonas sp. SHU 199 | reverse complement strand
GCAGCGGCTGCACCGGCAGCGCCAGCCGCTCCGGTTCCGGCACGCGCCGCCACAGCGCCACCGTGCCGGGCACCTGCAGCTCGGCCTGGCCGATACCGATCGAGTACACGCCGGTGCGCACGATCGGCACGACGCACTCGGCATCGGCCGCCACGTCCAGCCACTGCGCCTGGGTCGCGCCCGGTGCCAGCAGGTCGCAGCGCCACTGCGCGGGGCCGTCAGCGGCGGGATGGAAGGCGAGCACCAGCGCATCGCCGGCGGACAGCACCAGCTCGGAGGTGGTGCAGATGCCCTGGCGCGGGAAGCGCTCCTCCGGGAACGGGACGATGTCCTCGAGATGGCGGCGCCATTGGCGCGGACCGGACGGCCGCGCACGCATCGCCGCAGGTGGGATGACGGGCTGCGCTGGCGGCGGCAACCACGCCGGCGCAGGCGTGACGCCGGCCTCGCCAATGGCGGGGCCCAGGGAAGCCGCCGCGGTACTGCCGGCCGTGCGTCGCGCCATCGCGCGATCGATCGCTGCGGCGACCAGCACCACCAGCACCCAGTACACCAGCGTGGCCGGCAGCACCGCCCAGCCGGAGGCCGAGTGCAGCGCCAGGGCCAGCGCCAGGGCCAGGCGCAGCACGCGCGTGCCGACGGACACGCTCACCGCACGCGCC
>NZ_AQOI01000635.1:0-6952 GCF_000364665.1 Xanthomonas sp. SHU 199 | reverse complement strand
TGAACGGCAGGCCGCCGCGGCCGCCCATGCCGCCGAGCATGCCCTTCATGCCGCGCATCAGGCCCTTCATGCCGCCGCCGGCCATCTTGCTCATCATCTTTTCCATCTGCTGATACTGCTTCATCAGCTTGTTGACGTCGGCCGGCTGGGTGCCGGAGCCGCGGGCGATGCGCGCGCGGCGCGAGCCGTTGAGCAGGCCCGGGTTGCGCCGCTCCTTCTTGGTCATCGAGCCGATGATGGCGATCATCCGCGGCACGTCCTTGTTGCCGGCGACCTGCTGCTTGAGGTGCTCGGGGATCTGGCCCATGCCCGGCAGCTTGTCCATCAGCCCGGACAGGCCGCCCATGTTCTGCATCTGCTCGAGCTGGTCGCGCATGTCGTTGAGGTCGAACTTCTTGCCCTTGGCGACCTTCTCGGCCAGCTTCTGCGCCTTGTCCTTGTCCACCTGGTGCTCGACCTGCTCGACCAGCGACAGCACGTCGCCCATGTCGAGGATGCGGCTGGCCAGGCGATCGGGGTGGAACACGTCCAGGCCGTCCGGCTTCTCGCCGACGCCGATGAACTTGATCGGCTTGCCGGTGATGTAGCGCACGCTCAGCGCCGCACCGCCGCGGGCGTCGCCGTCGGTCTTGGTCAGCACCACGCCGGTCAGCGGCAACGCCTCGCTGAACGCCTTGGCGGTGTTGGCCGCGTCCTGGCCGGTCATCGCGTCGACCACGAACAGGGTCTCGACCGGGGCGATCGCCGCGTGCAGCGCCTTGATCTCCTCCATCATCGCCGCGTCGATGGCCAGGCGGCCGGCGGTATCCACCAGCAGCACGTCGACGAAGGACTTGCGCGCGTCGGCAATGGCGGCGCGGACGATGTCCACCGGCTTCTGCGAGGCCTCGGACGGGAAGAACAGCACCCCGACCTGCTCGGCCAGGGTCTTGAGCTGCTCGATCGCGGCCGGGCGGTACACGTCGGCCGACACCACCATCACCTTCTTCTTGCGCTTTTCCTTCAGGTGCTTGGCCAGCTTGCCTACCGTGGTGGTCTTGCCCGCGCCCTGCAGGCCGGCCATCAGCACGATCGCCGGCGCCGGCACGTTGAGGTTGAGGTCGCTGGCGGCCGAGCCCATCACCGCGGTCAGCTCGTCGCGCACGACCTTGATCAGCGCCTGGCCCGGGGTCAGGCTCTTGAGCACTTCCTGGCCGACCGCGCGCACCTTGATGCGCTCGATCAGCGCCTGCACCACCGGCAGGGCGACGTCGGCCTCGAGCAGCGCGATGCGCACTTCGCGGGTGGCTTCGCGGATGTTCTCCTCGGTCAGGCGACCGCGGCCGCGCAGGCGCTGCATGGTGCCGGAGAGGCGTTGGGTGAGGGATTCGAACATGCGGGCGGGTCGCGGACGGGAAACGGCCGTCGATTATAGCCGGGCGCGCCGGCGATCCCCGGCGGCGCCGTCACGGCGGCTGGCCCGATATGCGAAACTGGCGCGATGCTCATCACCGTCCTCGCCGCCCTGCTGTACCTGGCCGCCACCGGCCTGCTGATCGCCGCGGTGGTGCGCGACCGGGTGGACCGCAGCCGCGCCTGGCTTTGGCCGGCGCTGCCGGCGGTGGCCCTGCATGCGGGCTATCACGTGCAGGTGGCCCTGCACACCGCCGGTGGCCCGGACATGCACTTCTTCGCCGCGCTGTCGCTGGTCAGCCTGGGCATGGCGTTGATGACCGCCCTGGTCGGCGCCAGCGGGCGCATGGCCGCGCTGGGCGTGGTGGTGTTCCCGCTGTCGGCGGCGCTGCTGCTGGCATACCACGGCTACGGCCACGAGCCCGCGCCGGTGCTGGACTGGCGGCTGCAGTTGCACGCCTGGCTGGCGCTGCTGGCCTACGCCACGCTGGGCATCGCCGCGCTGCTGGCGGTGATGCTGTGGCTGCAGGAACGCGCGCTGCGACGCCGCGACTTCCATCCCTGGCTGCGCGCGTTGCCGCCGCTGACCGCGCTGGAAACGCTGCTGTTCCGCACCATCGTGGTCGGCTTCATCCTGCTGACCCTGACCCTGCTGACCGGGGTGCTGTTCGTGCAGGATTTCCTGGCGCAGCGGCTGGTGCACAAGACCGTGCTCAGCGTGCTGTCGTGGATCGTGTTCGGCGCGCTGCTGTTCGGCCGCTGGCGCTACGGCTGGCGCGGGGTCAAGGCGGTGCACTGGACCCTGGCGGCAATGGTGCTCCTGCTGCTGTCGTTCTTCGGCAGCAAGTTCGTGATCGAACTGGTGCTGGGGCACGCGCAGTAGCGGCCCGGTCTTCCCGTAGAAGCGGCTTCAGCCGCGACGGGTGACACCGGGAAAGGCCCGGTCGCGGCTTCAGACACGCCTGCGACGTCCCACGCCTCAACCGCCGCCCCGCTCCGCCAACGCCGCCTCCACCGCCGCCCATTCGGCGCCGCGGCCGACCTCGGCGAAGCGATAGTCGATGCGGTGCCGATAGACCTGGCCGGGACGCAGGATGCAATCGGGAAAGCCCGGCTGGTTCGGCGCGTCCGGGTAGCCTTGCGGCTCCAGGCAGATGCCGCGGCCCAGCGCCGGATGCTGCCGGTCCAGGCCCTGGCCTTCGTACAGCTGCACGGCCGGCATCGGGCTGGCGATACGCATGGCCACGCCGCTGTGCGGCGAATACAGCAGCGCGGTGCAATCGTGGCCGTCGGCCAGCACCAGGCAGTGGTCGTAGCCGGCGCTGAGCGAGAGCTGCGGATCGGCGGCGATGTCCTTGTCGGCGATGGCACGCGCCTGGCGGAAATCGAACGGCATGCCGGCCACTGAGGCGACCTCGCCACGCGGCAGCAGCGCCGCATCGCGCACCGGCAGGTAACGGTCGGCCGGCACCCGCAGCCACTGCGCCGCGGCGGGCACCGCGGCATCGCCGGCCAGGTTGAAATAGGGATGATGGGTGAGATTGAGCGGGGTCGGCGCATCGGTCTGCGCGACGAACTCGACGCTCAGGCAACGGTCGTCGACGCGGTAGGTCGCCTCCACCGACAGGTTGCCCGGATAGCCCTCCTCGCCGGCCGGCGAGTCGTAGCGCAACTGCAGCATGCGCTCGGTCTGCGCCGACACCGTCCACACCCGGCGGCCGAAGCCCAGCGCGCCGCCGTGCAGATGGTTGGCGCCCTCGTTGGCGGTGACCGCGTAGTGCCGGCCATCGACGGTGAAGGCCGACCCGGCGATGCGGTTGCCGAAGCGCCCGACCAGCACGCCCAGGTAGGCCGGGTCCTGCAGGTAGTCCTGCAGCGTCGGCAGACCCAGCACCAGCTCGGTCTCGCCATGCGCGCCGTGCAGGCGCAGGCTGCGCAGCAGGCCGCCGTAGGTCAGCACTTCGGCGCGCAGGCCGTCGCCGCTGTCCAGGATCATGCGCTGGATGGCGGTACCGTCGGGAAGATGACCGAAAAGCGAGGACATGCAGGAGCCTTGGAAGTCGGTGCGCATGCGCGGGGTCCGCAGCATAACCAGCGAGGGCGCGACACGGCCATCGCCGCGCGAGCGCCGACAGCGCGCTGTGCGATCCCGCGCACGTTCTGGGAACACACCGCGTGCGGCGCCGTGCCGCGCATTGCAATTCCGATATGGCGGCCTCGCATTTGGGCATTGGTTCGCCCTCCACGTGTCTTCTATGCTCGGAATCGGGGCACACCGGGGACAGGCACGGAAGCGATCGTGCCGGGGGGTGCGCGCCCCGGATACGGCAGCGCCTGGGCGTCATGGCCAAGGCCGCGCGCCGGCCGTCACTCCCACGCGACGCTGGCGACGGCGCCGCCCTACCCGACAAGGAGCTCCCGATGCGTTCGCCCCGTTTCCTGCAGCAGCGTGCGGCACACTGGCGGCGGCTGCCGCTGATCGCCGCGACGCTCGGCCTGGCACTGGCCGCCACACTGGCGCAGGCCGCCGACGTCGAGGTGCGCGGCACGCTGCGTGCCGACCGCCCTGGCGCCGCGGTGTCGCGCCACCTGTTCGGACAGTTCGCCGAGCATCTGGGCAACGGCATCTACGGCGGCGTCTGGGTCGGCCCGGACTCGAAGATCCCCAACACCCGCGGCTACCGCAACGACGTGGTCGCCGCGCTGAAGGCGCTGGACGTGCCGGACATCCGCTGGCCCGGCGGCTGCTTCGCCGACGAATACCACTGGCGCGACGGCATCGGTCCGCGCAACCAGCGCCCGACCAGCGTCAACACCCACTGGGGCGGCGTGGAGGAACCCAACAGCTTCGGCACCCACGAGTTCATGGAGTTCACCGAACTGCTCGGTACGCAGGCCTACGTGGCCGGCAACGTCGGCGACGCGGCGCCGGACGAGATGGCGCAGTGGGTGGAATACATGACCGCGCCCACGCGCTCGACCCTGGCCGAACAGCGCCGCCGCAACGGCCGCCAGGCGCCGTGGAAGGTGCCGTTCTTCGGCGTCGGTAACGAACTGTGGGGCTGCGGCGGCAACATGCGCGCCGAGTACGCCGCCGACGTGTTCCGCCGCTACCAGACCTTCGTCAAGGCGCCGGCCGACCAGAAGATCCTCAAGATCGCGCCCGGCCCGAACGAAGACGACTACCACTGGACCGAGGTGATGATGCGCGAGGCCACCAAGTTCATGGATGGCCTGAGCCTGCACTACTACACCGTGCCCGGCGGCTGGCCGCCGCGCGCCTCTTCCACCAGTTTCGACGAGGCAGCGTGGATCGAAACGCTGTCGCGCACGCTGCGGATGGACGAGCTGATCAGCAAGCACAGCGCGATCATGGACAAGTACGACCCGGACAGGAAGGTCGCGCTGGTGGTCGACGAATGGGGCACCTGGTACAAGGGCCTGCCCGACGTGAACCCGGGCTTCCTGCACCAGCAGAACACCTTGCGCGATGCGCTGGTGGCGTCGCTCAACCTGGACATCTTCGTCCAGCATGCCGACCGCGTGCGTATGGCCAACATCGCGCAGATGGTCAACGTGTTGCAGGCGATGGTCCTCACCGACGGCGACAGGATGCTGCTGACGCCGACCTACCACGTCTTCATGCTGTACAAGCCCTACCAGGACGCGACCGCGCTGCCGCTGCAGATCACGACGCCGGACTATCGGCTTGCCGGCTATACGGTGCCGGCGGTGCACGGCTCGGCGGTGCGGGCCAAGGACGGGCACGTGTACGTGGCGCTGACCAATCTGGACCCGAACCGCAGCGCCGACGTCGCGGTGCAGCTTGATGGCGTGCAGACGCGCGGCGTCGACGGGCAGATCCTGACCGCACCGACCATCGACTCGCTCAACACCTTCGCGCAGCCGCAGGCGGTACGCCCGGCCGCCTTCGCCGGCGCGCGCGTGCAAGGCGACACGTTGCAGGTGGCGCTGCCGGCCAAGGCGATCGTGATGCTGAAGCTGCAGTAGCCCCAGGCCATTGCCGCGCTCCTAGCCCCTCTCCCCCCGGGAGAGGGGTTGGGGTGAGGGTCGGCCCGCGCAGCGCAGCCACTCCTCGCCAATTCCAAAAAGGGATTTGGACTCCTATGCGGCGCGCCGCGCTGCGCGCCTAGTCTTGCGCGTCGGTCAGCAGCGCGAACAGCGATTGTCCATCCGGCGCGATCAGGTCGCTGACCGCCCAGCAGCCGTTGCCGCGGCGCTGCAGTTCGATCTTGACCGACTGCGCCCGCGCGGCACGACCGCCGAGCGCCAAGCGGTAGTCCATGCGCACCTCCACCACGGTGGCCTGCGAACCGCCCGAGACCAGGGTGAAGGTCGGCGCGCCCTGAATGTCGCCGTCCTGCGCGCTGGTCCACGGGTCGAAGTCCAGCCGGCACACGCCCTCGCGCGCCGCGCAGCGCTGGTCGGCCTGCAGCGCGTGCGCAAAGGATGGGGTCAGCAAGCCGTCCAGGTTTTGCGGCTGCCAGTAGAAATCGCGAGCCTTGTACAGGCGCTCGGCCATCTGCAGCGGCGTCGCGCATGCCGGCGGCTGCGCGGCGGCGAGCGTCGGCGACAGAGCAAGCAGGATCAGGAGGACAAGACGGCGATGCATGGGCGGCTCCGGCGATCGGGGCCGGCTATGAAGCCTGGATCGCGGCGTCGACGCAAGCACGGACAAAAAAAGAGGAGCCGGCGAACCGGCTCCTCGTTCTCCTGCCGCATTGCCAGATGGCAACGCGGCTCACGCGGCCTTGACCGGCGCATAGCCGTCGAAGGTCATGCTCGCAGATGCCCGTCCCTGGGTCAGCGAACGCAACGCCGTGGCATAGGCCTGCAGTTGCGCCAATGGCGCCTGCGCGACCACCTCGGCACGGGAGCCGCGCTCTTCGATCGCCACGACGCGTCCCTCGCGCCGCTGCAGATCGCCGAGCACGTCGCCGACGCTGTGCGCAGGCGTATTGATCGCCACCGCCATCACCGGCTCCAGCAGCAGCGTGCCGGCCTGCGCCAGCGCCGCCTTCACCGCGTCCGAAGCCGCGCGCTGGAACGCCAGGTCCGACGAATCCACCGCATGCGCCTGGCCATCGACCAGCACCACCTCCACACCGACCACCGGATGGCCGAGCGGGCCTTGCGCCAGCGCCGCACGCGCCCCCTTCTCGGTGGCGGCGACGAAGGCCTTCGGCACCACCCCGCCACGGCTGCGGTCGACAAAAGTGACTGCACCGTCCGCGCGCGGCAGCACATCCAGCACCACCTGCGCGAACTGGCCCTGGCCGCCGTTCTGCTTGGACAGCCGTGCGGCCACGCCCAGCGCGGCCGCACGCGGCGTTTCCTGGTAGGCCACGCGCGGCGCGCCGGTGCGCACGTCCACGTGCCACTCGCTGCGCAAGCGCTCCACCATCACCTCCAGATGCAGCTCGCCCATGCCCCAGATCACCGCTTCGCCGGTCTCCGGATCGCTGTCGACGCGGAAGGACGGATCCTCCTGCGCCAACCGCGCCAGGCCCTGGCCCAGCCGCACCAGCTCGGTCGCGTT
>NZ_AQOI01000634.1:0-8658 GCF_000364665.1 Xanthomonas sp. SHU 199 | reverse complement strand
CCCGCGCCGAGCCGCCACGCCAGCACCGGCGGCTGTGTGCGGATGCGTTCCAGCACCCACCGCGCCTGCACGCCGCTGAGCGTCTCGCCGCTGACCGCGTCCTTCCAGCCGAGCACGGCGACGATCTCGCCGGCCTGCGCCTGCGCCACGTCGTGGGTGCGCTGCGCCTGCACCACCGCCAGCCGCCCGACCCGGCGCGGACGCCGCGCATGCGACGTCCACACCGTGTCGCCGACGCGCAAGGTGCCCGAATACACGCGCACGAAGGCCAGCGGCCCCTGCGCGGTATGCGCGAACTTGAACACCAGCGCCGCCAGCGGACCGGACGGATCCGGCGCCAGCAAGGTCGCGTGCCCGTCTTCGGCACCGGCATCGGTGTCCGCATCGGCGCGGGCGACGACCGACGGGCGGTCCAGCGGCGACGGCAGCCAGTCGACGATCGCGTCCAGCAACGGCTCGATGCCCTTGCGCTTGAACGCCGAGCCGGCCAGCACCGGCACGCCGGCGCCGGCCAGGGTGGCCCGGCGCAAGGCGGCGCGCAGCAGCTCGGCGTCGATCGCGCGTTCCTCGAGATAGGCTTGCGCCAGCGCCTCGTCGTGCTCGGCCACCGCGGCGATCAACTGCTCGCGTGCATCCGCGAACGTGGCCACCTCCTCGGTGTTCCAGGCGCGCGTGTGCAGTTGCCCCGCATCGTCCCAGCTCAGCAGGCGGCCGTCGACCAAGTCACTCCAGCCGTCGAAGCCGGAGTCGCCCGACACCGGCACGCCGACCGCCCAGACCTTCGCGTCGAGCTTGCTGCGCAACTGCGCCAGCACGCCGTCGAACGAGGCACCGGCACGGTCCATCTTGTTGACGAACGCGAGCATCGGCACGCCGTGGCGGCGTGCTTGCCGCCACACGGTTTCGGATTGCGGCTGCACGCCGTCGACCGCGGAGAACACAGCTACCGCGCCGTCGAGCACGCGCAGCGAGCGTTCCACCTCGATCGCGAAATCGATGTGCCCGGGTGTGTCGATCAGGGTCAGGCGATGCACCGGCTGCCCGGCTGGCGCCCACTGCGCCTGTACCGCGGCCGCACCGATGCTGATGCCGCGCGCACGTTCGATGTCCGAGAAATCGGTGGTGGCGGCACCGTCGTGGACTTCGCCCACACGATGGATCGCACCGGCGGCCCACAGCAGGCGTTCGGTGAGGGTGGTCTTGCCGGCGTCGATGTGGGCGATGATGCCGAGATTGCGCCAGCGGGAAAGGGTGTTCGTGTTCATGAGAAAGACTCCGCATTGCCAACACGGGGGACGCCGCATGCCCCGGTTGGCGAGGCGGGCATGCGGCTAGGTTTCGGGTTCGGCGGCGTGGTGCATGGCACGTTCTCCTTGGCGTGTCGGAACGGTGGAACAGCGAAAAACAGGCAATAAAAAAGCACCCATCGGGTGCTTGTCTGCGGCGGATCGGCGATGGCCGGCGTTAGCGCACGGCGTCGACCACTCCTTCAGGCAGGCGCACCCGGCCTGCGCTGACGCGCAGGGCGTTGGGCAATATCAGCAGCGGTGCGTGGGCCATGACGGCGTGGACGTTCGGGTGGAAATGTGGCCGCAAGTCTGAACCTGTGCGAGGGCCCGGTCAATGCGGGCGGCGCGGTGCTGTTGGAACGGTGAAAGACGCTGCGTGCAACGCACCACCTACATGGGCGTCACGCAGGTTCTTTGCGCACTGCACAGCGTCACACACTCCAGATCTCGCCGAACACCCGTTCGAAATTCGCTCCCAGCACCTTCTCGGCCACCCGGGCACTGTAGCCCTGGCGCAGCAGCGCGTCGGCCACGCGTTCGAGCTTGCGCGGGGTGTTGGCGTCGGGCAGATAGGGCAGACGGTTCTCGCCCGGGGCGCCGATGCCGTCGCGACGGCGCTGCACCAGGTCTTCCTCGAAGGCGCGCCGGTCCTGCTCGGTGATCGGGAAGAACAGCGAGTCGGTGCCGATGCCGACATGGTCCTCGCCACACACGTCCAGGGCGTGCTGCAGATGGCGCATGTAGTCGGCCAGCTGCGGCTGGCGGCTGTCCTCGGTCAGGAACGGCAGCATGTACACGCCCATCACCCCGCCCTTGTCGGCCAGCGCGCGCAGTTCGGCGTCCTGCTTGTTGCGCGGATGCACGAACACCGCGGCGCAGCCGGCATGGGTAATGACCGGCGGGCGCTGCGACAGGGCGATGCCGTCGCGGGTGGTCTGCAGGTTGCAATGGCTGAGATCCAGTGCCACGCCGAGACGGTTCATGCGCGCGATGGCGTCGCGGCCGAGCGCGGTGACGCCGCCCGTGTCGCCGTCCAGGCAGCCCACGCCGAACGGCGTGGTGCGGTTGTAGGTCAGTTGCATGACCCGCACCCCGAGCTGGCGGAACAGGTCGATGCGCGCGGGCTTGTCCTCCAGCATCGCTGCCGATTCGAAGGAGAAGATCAGCGCGAGGCGCCCCTCGCGCTTGGCGCGGCGCAGGTCGGCCGGCTGCAGCACCTTGAGGAAATGCTGCGGATAGCGCTCGACCAGCGCCTGCGCGGCGGCGATGTCCTGCACGGCGGTCTCGAAGTCGCCGGCCGCACCGCCCAGCGTGGTCTTCAGCGCCGACACGCCGGAATCGCGCAATTGCTGCAACAGCTGCGGTGCATCCGAGCCATCGAATACCTGCCCGATCGAGGCCAGGGCGTTGGCGTCGAGCACCAACGCACGCCGGTACAGCGCGTCGGCATCGTCCGCACCGGCAGCGGCGGCGCCCGCGATGGCGGCCCCAGGCATCAAACCGGCCACTGCGCCCGCGGCAGCGGCGCCCAGGCATTGCCGCCGCGTCCATCCCTTGCTCATCGCTTCGCTCCCCGGTGCGTCCTGCGGTGTCGGTCCGCATGCGTGTACGGCCTGCGCCATGCGCGCGCCAGGCACCATACCGCAAACGCGCCCCGCCCCACCATGTGAGGCGCGGCCGCATGGATTTCATCGCCACGGCCTCCTATCATCCGCCGACACTTCCAGGACGGCCGCCCATGACCACCCCGCAGATGTCGGTGTATTTCTTCCTGCAGGCGGCGGTGATCCTGCTGGTGTGCCGGCTGGTCGGCCTGCTGGCCAGGCGCCTGGGCCAGCCGCAGGTGGTCGGCGAGATGATCGCCGGCGTGGCGCTGGGGCCGTCGCTGTTCGGCGCGCTGCTGCCGGACCTGCAGCAGGCGCTGTTCCCCAAGCCGACCCTGGACATGCTGTACGTGGCCGCGCAGTTCGGCGTGGGTCTGTACATGTTCCTGGTCGGCACCGATTTTCGCGGCGAGCACTTCCGCACGCGCTACCGCAGCGCGATGGGCGTGTCGCTGGCCGGCATCGCCGTGCCGTTCGTGCTCGCCTTCGTGCTGGCGCCATGGCTGCTGCACGTGCCCGGGCTGTTCTCGGCCAAGGCCAAGCTGCTGGAGGCGTCGCTGTTCCTGGGCGCGGCCATCGCCATCACCGCGTTCCCGATGCTGGCGCGGATCATCCACGAGCGCGGTCTCACCGGCAGCCCGCTGGGCACGCTGGCGTTGACCGCCGGCGCGGTCGACGACGCCGCGGCCTGGTGCATCCTCGCGCTGGTGCTGGCCAGCTTCGGCGGCAGCTGGGGCAGTGCCTATCTGGCGATCGGCGGCGGCGTGGGCTACGCGCTGTTCATGCTGCTGGTCGGCCGCCACTGGCTGCGCCGCCTGGCCGACCACGTGCGCCCCGAGCAACCGCTGAGCGCCGGGGTGCTGGCGGTGGTGCTGATGCTGTTCTGCGTCAGCGCCTGGGCGATGGACGCGATCGGCATCCACGCGGTGTTCGGCGGTTTCCTGCTCGGCGCCTGCCTGCCCAAGGGCGCTCTGACCGAAAAACTGCGCGAGCAATTGCAGCCGTTCGTGGTGGTGTTCCTGCTGCCGATGTTCTTCACCTTCTCCGGGCTCAAGACCGAGCTGAGCGTGCTGCTGGACCCGCAGATCCTGCTGGCCGCCGGCGCGGTGCTGCTGGCTTCGTTCCTGGGCAAGGGCATCGCCTGCTGGGCGGCGGCGCGGATCAGCGGCGAGACCAACCGCAATGCGATGGCGATCGGCGCACTGATGAACGCGCGCGGCCTGATGGAGCTGATCATCATCAACATCGGCCTGCAGGCCGGGGTGATCGAACAGGGCCTGTTCTCGATCCTGGTGCTGATGGCCATCACCTCTACGCTGATGGCCACCCCGCTGTTCAACTGGGTGATGCGCCGTGCGGGCGGCGACGCGCTGCCGGCGGTGGCGGGCGGGAGACCCTGAGGCGCGCACGCGTTCGGCGGCGCGTCGCCGACACCGCACACGGATGCAGGAAGCAACGCGGCGTCAGAGCGGCGTCAGCCGCCACAGTCCATAGGGATTGGCGAACAGGTCGCCGGGCTGGAACTGGCTGCTGGCTTCGGCCTGGATCCGGTAGCGCGGCGCATCCGCCGCGACCGAGAAGGTATGGCCGGCGCGCACGTCGGGCGCTTCGTTGAACAGGTAGCAGGTGAAGGTGTGCAGCAGGGCGACCGGGTCGGATGCCGCCTGCGCCGCGACGATCGCGTCCTTCATGCCGAACTGGTGCATGCCGCAGGAGTGCACCTGCTCGCCGGTGATGTTCAACACATAGGCGCGGTGGGCGCTGCCTAGCGCCAGGTCCGCGCACAGTTGCCGCCAGTCGGCGGGGCTGTGGGCGACGCCGCTGCTTTCCACCTTCACCCCCAGGCCGCCGGCGTCCAGCAACGCCGCGGCTGCGCGCATCATCGTCTCCGCACGCACCCGCGAGCCGCCGGCACCGATCAGGTAGACGACGGACGCATGCGTCCCGATACGCGCCATGTCGGCCGAGCCGCGCCAGTGCGGGCCGGCGGCGGCGAACGCGCCGGCCATGCGCGCATCGTGCGGTTCGTACTGCAGTTCGCATGCCTGGCCGCTGTCCATGTGCATCAGCACGTGCCCGGCGAACAGGTAGCCGCCGCTGTCCTGGACGATGCGCGCGAGCAGGTCCGCGCGATCCGGCCATGGGCCGGGAATGCAGAGCACGATCTTGGGAGGTTCGATCACGGGTGGCGGCTCCTTGCCGTCAGGTGGGAGCGAGCGGTTGACGGGCATGGCCACCGCCGCAACGGCACCGTCCCCCGCCGGAAACGCCGCACTCAGGTCAGCGCCGTCATCACGCCCTTGCGATAGGCCGGGCGCTGCTGCAGACGTTGGTACCAGGCGTGCAGGTGCGGTAGTGCCGGGCGTTCGATCGGCATCTCGAACCAGGCATAGGCGAAGCTGCCCAGCGGAATGTCGCCCATGGCGAAGTGCTCGCCCGACAGCCAAGGCTGTTGCGACAGTGCGGCGTCGGCTGTGTGCAACAGCTCGGCCGATTGTTCCAGCGCGGCGGCGATCCTGGCTGCATCGCGCTGTTCCGGCGCGGTACGCAGCACACCCCAGAACAGATCGCGGAAGGCGCCGGCGAAGCGCGAGGTGGTCCAGTCCATCCACTTGTCGCCCTGCGCGCGCAGCACCGGGTCCTGCGGGTACAGCGTGGCCGGGGCGTAGCGCGCGGCCAGGTAGCGGACGATGGCATTGGATTCCCACAGCGCCAGGCCATCGTCCTCGATCGCCGGCACCAGGCCATTGGGATTGAGCGCGCGATAGGCCGGCTGGTCGTTGCCGCCGAACGCGCCGCCGACCTCGATGGAGGTGTAGGCCAGGCCGATCTCCTCCGCGCACCACAGCACCTTGCGCACGTTGCTCGAATTGTGGCGGCCCCAGATGGTCAGCATGTCGGCGCTCCGGTTGCGGTTGCCGAATTCTACGCCGCCGTGCCGCTCACTCGCTCGCCGCACCCTGCGGCAGGCGCCGGGTCAGCAGTCGCTGCAACAGGCAGAACAGCAGCAACAGGCCACCGATCACGATGCGCGTCCACCACGAGCTGAGCGTGCCGTCGAACACGATCAGGGTCTGGATCGCGCCCAGGATCAGCACGCCGAACAGGGTGCCGATCACGTAGCCGCTGCCGCCGGCCAGCAGCGTGCCGCCGATCACCACCGCGGCGATGGCGTCCAGTTCCAGGCCCTGCGCATGCAGGCTGTAGCCGGACAGCATGTAGAACGTGCACACCACCCCGGCCAGCGCCGAGCAGAAGCCGCTGAAGGCGTAGACGCGCACCTGCGTCGCCTCCACCGGCAGGCCCATCAGCCGCGCCGAGGCCTCGCTGCCGCCGAGCGCGTACACGCAGCGGCCGAAGCGGGTGCATTGGGTCAGCCACATGCCCAGCGCCACCGTCGCCAGCGCGATCAACGCACCGATCGACAGCGACGCGTCGCCGCCCAGCGGCAGCCGCGCCTGCGCGATCGCGGTGTACAGCGGGTCGGTGATCGGGATCGAATCGACGCTGATCAGGTAACTGGCACCGCGCGCCAGGAACATGCCGGCCAGGGTCACCACGAACGGCTGCAGGCGGTAGCGCTGGATCAGCAGGCCCATGAACGCACCGAAGACGCTGCCGAGCAGCAGCACCAGCGGGATCGCCGCCAGCGGCGACCAGCCGTGGCGCTCGACCAGCGATGCCGACAGTACGGTGGTGAACGCCAGCACCGCGCCCACCGACAGGTCGATGCCGCCGCTGAGGATCACCAGGCTCATGCCCACCGCGGCGATGCACAGGAAGGCGTTATCGATCAACAGATTGGCCAGCACCTGCGGCGCCAGGAAGCCGTCGTAGAGCACGCCGCCGGCCGCGAGCATGGCCACGAACAGCGCCACGGTGATCGCCAGCGGCAGGCGGGCGCCCTGCAGCACGCCCGCCGCCTTGCGCAGGCCGGACCCAACCGGGCGTGGAGCCGCCGCGCTCATGGCCGCACCTGCGGCGGCGGCCGCCGGATCCAGCCGCGCAGGTGGGCGCGGAAGCGCGGCGATTGCAGCAGCATCACCGCGAACACCAGCAATGCCTTGATCAGCATGGTCACCTGCGCCGGCGCGCCGAAGGCGTAGATGGTCGCGGTCAGGGTCTGGATGATCAGCGCGCCGATCACGCTGCCGGCCAGGCTGAAGCGGCCGCCATCGAGCAGCGTGCCGCCGAGGGTGACCGCGAGGATCGCGTCCAGTTCCATCAATTGCCCGGCGTTGTTGGCGTCGGCGCTCTTGACGTTGGAGCTGATCAGCAACCCGGCCAGGCCGGCGCTGAACGCGCAGAACACGTACAGCAACACCGCGATCAGCCGCGCACGCACGCCGGCCACCCGCGCCGCGCGCGGGTTGTGGCCGATGGCGCGCACGAACAGCCCCAGCGCGGTGCGCCCCAGCAGCAGTTGCAAGGCCGCGAACACCGCCGCGACCACGAACAGCGCGAACGGCAGACCTAGCAGGAAGCCGTTGCCCAGGTAGAAATACGGCGGGTAGTAGATGGTGAGGATCTGCCCGTCGCCGATCAACTGCGCGATGCCGCGCCCGGCCACCATCAGGATCAGCGTGGCGATGATCGGCTGCATGCCGACCTTGACCACCAGCAGCCCGTTCCACAGCCCGCACAGCGCCGCCACCAGCAGCGGTGCCAGCAGCACCGCCCACAGCGGTAAGCGGCTGTGCTCGCCGCCGCCGATCATCCATGCCGCCACCGTCGCGGCGATCGCCACCACCGCGCCGACCGAGATGTCCAGGCCGCGCACCGCGATCACCAGGGTCATGCCCATCGCCACCAGCGCCAGCGGCGCGGCACGGTTGCCGATGTCGACCAGGTTGCCGTACAGGTGGCCGTCGCGCCATTGCAGGCTCAGGAAGCCGGGGTCGAACAGGCCGTTGCCGAGCAGCAGCACCGCCAGCGTCGCCAGCGGCCAGAACAACGGATGCGCGCGCAGCCGCGCCGACCAGCGCGATGCGGTGGTGTCGGGCGTGGCGGTGGCGCTCATGCCGCGCTCCCGGCGATCAGCTCGAAGATCGCGCGCTCGCCGCAGCCGCCGGGCAGTTCGCCGACCAGGCGGCGTTCGCGCAGCACCGCGATGCGGTCGGCGATGCGCGCGATCTCGGCGACCTCGGCGGAGATGAACAGCACCGCCATGCCCTCGCGTGCCAGGGCCAGGATCCGGGTCATGATCTCCTGCTTGGCGGCGATGTCGATGCCGCGGGTGGGTTCGTCCAGGATCAGCAACCGCGGCCGCGTCGCCAGCCAGCGCGCCAGCACCACCTTCTGCTGGTTGCCGCCGGAGAGCAGCCCCACCGGCGTCTCCAGGCTGGCGGTCTTGATGCCCAGCACGTCCGCGTAGCCCTGCGCGATGCGCAGCTGCTCGGCCGGCGCCAGGAACCGGCGCAGGCCCATGCGCGCCTGCAGCGCCAGCACGATGTTCTCGCGCACCGACAGTTCGGCGACGATACCCTCGGTCTTGCGTTCTTCCGGGCACAGCGCCAGGCCGTGGGCGATGGCGTCGGGCGGGCCGCGCAGCGCCACGTCGCGGCCGTCGATCGCCACGCGGCCGCGATCGGCACGGTCCAGCCCGAACAACAACCGCGCCAGTTCGGTGCGGCCAGCGCCGAGCAGGCCGGCCAGGCCCAGCACCTGGCCTTGGCGCAGTTGCAGGTCGACCGGCTGCAACTGGCCGCGCCGGGCCAGACCCTGCGCCTGCAGCAGCGGCGCAGCGTCCTCGGGCGCGGCCGCGC
>NZ_AQOI01000633.1:0-10844 GCF_000364665.1 Xanthomonas sp. SHU 199 | reverse complement strand
CGGCATCGCTGGCGGCGGCGAGCCTTTGCCCGTGCGTGCGCGCGTCGAACGCGCCGATCAGGTCCTGCGGCATCGCCACCGCGCGGTGGTTGCCGGTCAGGGTCAACAACTGGTGCAGGCGATCGAAGCCGCGCTCCAGCAACTGCACGTCCTGGCGGTCGAGCTCGGTGCGATGGGCGGCGACGGCCTCCAGCAAGGACTCGATGCCATGGCCGAGGTCGCCGATGGCGTTGATGCCGGCCATGCGCGCGCCGCCCTTCAGCGTATGCAGGTCGCGCTGCAGGCCGCCGAGCACGTCGCGGTCCTGCGGCGCGGCACGCAGCTCGGCGATCAGGCGATCGCAGTGGTCGAGCAGGTCCTTGCCTTCGTCGACGAAGATATCGACCAGCTCGCGATCGAGGTCGGCGAAGTCCAGCGGCCCCAGATCGACGGCCGACAGATCGGTTCGCGCGGGATCGGCCGCGGCATGCGCTGCGTCGGTGTCGGACGGCGCGGGTACGGTGGCCTCCGGCGCTTGCTGGTGGTGTTCTTCGTGGATATCGCCGGCGGACGCCGTGTCGGTATCGGCTGCCGTGGTCGTGTCGTTCCGATCGACGGCGTCCTCGGGCGCGTGGTGCGCCTCGTCGGATGCCACCGGATGCGCGTCCGACGCCGCTTCGCCGTCGGACGGCGTCGCGTGTGCGGCGTGCTCCGCTTCGGCGGCGGCGTCGTGCGGCGCGCCATCACCCGCATCACCGGTCGGCGCGACGTGTTCCGCATCCGCTTCGGCGTGTTCGTCCACCGTGTCGGTGGCGAGAGACGCCGCATCGCCCTCGTGCGTTGCGTCCTCCGGATGCGCTGCGGCATCCGGCGTCGCGTCGCCATGCTCGGCGGCGGACCCGGTATCGTCGTTGGCCGAGGTCACGCCATCGTGGCGCCAGCCGCTCGACGGTGCCAACGGCTGCTGCTGCAAGCCGAGCGCAGGGGCGTCCTCGTTGAGCTGCTGCTCGTGCGCTTCAGCGGTGTCGTCCGCAGGCGCGGGCGCGTCGGCGGTACGATGCGTGGCCGCGTCATCCGCTGCCTGTTCCTGCGCATCTGCGTCGTGGATGTCGTCGGCCGGGGTTTCGGTCGCCTGGTCCGCAGCATCGCCGTCGACTGCCATGTGATCTGGCGCCTGCGCATCGTGCGCGTGCTCGGCGTCATCCTGGGTGTCGTCCGCGTGCGCGTCGGCCGCGTGACCTTCGGCAACGCCGTCGGCCGCCGGGTGATCGGATGCCTGCGCATCCTGCGCGTGCACGGTCGTGTCCTGCGTCGCGTCGGCCTGTTCCTCGGCCTGGCGATCCTCGGAATCGTGCGCTTCGCCTTCGTGCGACGGTGCCTGTGGTTCCTGCACGTCCGTCGGCGTGTCGATCGGGGCATCTACGTCGGCCGCATCGGCCGTCGCGACCGGCGCCGCAGCCGCATCCAACGCGTCCGGTGCGGGATCGTCCGACACCTGCTCGGCGCTCAGTGGCGCGTCGACCGTCAACGCGTCGAGCTGGCCGTCCTGCGCCAAGGCCGCCTGTTCCTCGGCGTGGCCTGCATCCTGCGATGCCGCCGGTTCTTCGACCGGGAGCGCGTCCTGAGCCGACGCCTGATCCTGCGCGGACGCCGCTGCCTCTTCCGAAGACGGTGCGACTGCCGTGTCCGCGTGGACATCGGCGGCGTGCCGATCGACGTCGCCCTCGCCCGCCTGGCCAGCCGCCTCGTCCGCTGGCAGCGTCTCGTGCAGATGCGCGGCATCGCCGAGGAACGCCGACAGATCGTCGGCCGCGGTGAGCTCCACAGCCTGCACGGCCTGCTCGTCCAGGCCAGCCTCGGCCGGTGCCGACGCGGACAGGTCTTCGTCGTCCTCGTCGTGCGCGATCGGCGGCCACTGCACTTCCGGCAGGGTCTCCACCAGCGCGCGCAGGCGCTGCGCCAGGTCGGTGAACGGCGGAATCACCGGCGACGGTGCCTGCAGTTCCGCGATGGTGGCGGCGATGGCGCGCGCCGCGTCCTCGAGCGCACGCACGCCGTCGGCGCTCGGAACGCTACCAGACGCCAAGGCGCGCTTGACGTAGCTCTCGGCCGGCCCGGTGACCGCGGTGATCTCCGGCACGTCGGTCATCGCGAACGCGCCGCTCATGGTGTGCACCGCGCGCAGCAGCGCTTCGTTCGCCGGCTGCGGCGCGTGCTGCAGCCAGGCGTGCACGGTCTCCAGATGGGTGGCGACCTCGGCTTCGAGGATCTCGCGCAACACGCTGTCCACCGACGCCGGTGTGCCCGCGCGCGGTGCGACGGTCGCCTGCGGGGTGGCGAAATAGAACGCCTCCTCGCCGGCGGCGATACGCTCGGCCACCGCCTGGATCGCGTCCAGGTCGGCCTGCACCACGCCGTCGCCGCGCAGCGCGGCATTGAGTTGCGGCAGCACCGCGTAGGCCTGCTCGACCATCGCCACCACCGCCGGGCTGGCCGGGCGCGAGCCGTCGAGCACGCGGTTGAGCATGCTCTCGATCTTCCAGCTGAACTCGCCGAGCACGCGCGCGCCGACCAGGCGGCCGCTGCCCTTCAAGGTGTGGAACACGCGGCGGATCGGCCGCAGGCTTTCGGTGTGGGCAGGCGCGGCGCGCCAGGCCGGCAGCAGCGCACCGAGATTGACCAGTTCCTCGTCGAATTCCTCGAGGAACACCGCGCGGATCTCTTCGTCGATCTCGCCATCGCCATCGATGAAGCCGGTCTCGGCGGCAGGCGGAGCGGCGGCAGGCGCGGCGCTCGCCTCCGCGCTGGCGGGTGCTGCGGCCGCAGGCTCGCCGCTGTGGGCGGCCGCGGTCACGTCGAACTGCGCGGCAGCAGCTTCCAGGTCGGCCAGGAACGCGGCTTCGGCGTCCGAAACCGGTACAGCGTGTGCCTGTACCGGCTCTGGCGTCGCATGCTCCTCGGATTCCAGCGCGGCATGCTCCGGCGCCGATGGCGCATCGGCCACGGCATCGGTGTGCGCGGCCTCGCCGATGGCGGCAAGGCCAGCATCGGTCTGCGCCGAGTCATCCATGGGCGCGTGCGACTCGGTCTCGCGTGCGGCGTCGGTGGCCTCCGCGGCCTCCGACGGGATCGCGTGCGCGGCGTCTTCGGCGTCGGCACCGGCGTCTGCTGGCTCGGCCTCCCCTGCCGCGTCGAGGCGCTCGCCGTGGGCGATATGGGCGCCAGCGTCAGCCAGCGCGGCCGCATCCGGCAGCGCGAACGCGGCCTGCTCGTCCTGCGCGGCTGGGGCGGCGTGCCAGTCGAGCGTGTGCACCTCGTCGGCGGACCCGCCAGGCGCGTCGGCGAACGCCGGCGCGTCTTCCAGTTCGATGACCAGGGGCGGCGTGGAGGCGTCGGCGTCTTCTGCAGCAGCCGGCGTGTCGACGATGATCAGGTTGGGATCGTCGTGTTCGTCCAGGCCAGCGAACGCGGCCGGCACATCGGCCTGCGCCTGCTCCGGATACTCGGCGGCCACCGGATCGAAACCGGCGACATCGGAGGCGGACGCCGCGGAAGCGGCTGCGGCCTCGTCTTCCTGGGCGAGCGTGGGCGGCGTCTGCGGCCGCAACGCGTCCTGCTCCAGCACCAGGGAATCGAGGCTGATGTGCAGCGGCTCGGCGGTGCCGGTCCAACTGTCCTGTTCGGCCGCGACCGGATCGAAACTGAGTGCCTGCGACGTTGCTGTGGGCTCGTGCTCGTCGCGCGCAGCGCCGTCGTCGGCCGGCGCGGAGGCGTGTTCGGCCGCGGTGTCGGCGTCGTCCGTCGCCAGGCTCCACTGCGGCGCCTGCGGTGCGGATGGCGCAGCGTCCTGCGTGCGCGGCGTCGTCTCGAGCGTGTCCTCGGCCGGCGCCAGATCCCAGGCCGGCACGGCCGGCGCGGCGATGGACGGGGGCGCCGACGCGTCGATGCGATCAGCGGCCACCGGCGGCAGCGGCGCAACCGATTCAGCCGCCTCGCTTGCGCTAGGCAACACACCCGGCGCGGCCGGCGCGGTGTCGGGCAGCGGCCAGTAGCGCAGCGCTTCCAGGCTGCTGCGGGTGATGTCGAGGATCTCCTCGCGCCCGGGGCGGCGCTCGCGCAGCGCTTCCAGGTAGTACTCGAGGCTGGCCATCGCGTCGGCCAGGGTGTCGAGCTGGCGGCCGCTGGGCACGCGGCGCTTGCCGATCAGCTCGGTGCCGACGTAGCGGCGCACGCCTTCCAGGTAATCGGCCGGCTGCGGCAGTTCCAGCATGCGCAGGGCACCGGCGACCTCAGCGAGCAGGCGCGGCACCTCGTCCAGGCGCGCATGGTCCCAGTTGGTCTCGATGAAGGCGACGAAGTGCTCGCGGGCGCTGCCGAAATTGGCGATGGCCTCGTGCGCCAGCACTTCCACCGTGCGCCGCGCCTCGGCGGCACTGGCGTCGTCGTGCACGTCGCCGCCGGCGCCGAGATAGGCGACCTGGTCGTCGAGCGAGGCGTCCACGTACAGCAGCGCACCGGCGATATCCAGCAGCAGGCCTTCGTCGGCCGCGCGGGCGCCATCGACGATGCTGCGCAGCGCGTCGCGCTGCTGCACCACCACGCTGCGCGCCACGCCCAGGCCCATCACGCCCAGGGTATCGGCAACGCTGCCCAGCTCGTCGACCTGGGTCTGCAGCGCGGCGACGTCGCCGCCGGTGCGCAGATGCAGGTCCAGCGCGTCCTTGACCCGCAGCAGTTCTTCCTTGATCGCGGTGCCGACGGTGTCGAGCAGTTCGCGGTTGCGCCCGGCGAGGCTGCCACGCGCATGGTCCAGTTCGGCCTCGGTGGCGGCGGCCGCGTCAGGCGCCAGCGCGAACAGCGCGCCCTCGCTGAGGCCGGCTTCGCCGCGCGCGGCGCGGATCTCGTTGAGCAAGGGCAACAACACGATCGGAATGTCGCGATGGCCGTCCTGCAGGCGTTCCAGGTAGTCCGGCAGCAGCACGGTGCCGCGCATCAGCGTGGCGCAGGCCTCGTCGCGGTCGACCCCCTGGCCGTTCTGCACCGCGATCGCCAGCAGTTCCAGTTCCTCGGCGACCATCGCCGGCGCGTACAGCTCGACCATGCGCAAGGTGCCCTGCACCTGGTGCAGGTAGCCGGCGCAAAAACGCATGCGGCCGGTGTCGGCCGGTTCCTCGACGAAGGCCTCGATCTCGCCGCGGACCTGGCGCAGGGTCTCGTCCAGTTCCGGCTTGACCCAGCCCAGCGCGGCATGGCTCATCGCATCGCGCAGCGCGCTCATCGCCGCGTCTCCGCGGCCGGGCACGCGCCGTGCCGCGCGAGCGCGGCGACGGGATGCGGGAGTTGTTCACGGTACGTCATGTGCGCTTCCTTCCACCCGGTTCCGGCCCGCTTACGCCGGCAGCTTGAAGTCGGCGACCGAGCGCCGCAGGTCCGCCGCCAGTTGCGCCAGGCGGCCGATCGATTCGGCGGTCTGTCCCGCGCCTTGCGAGGTCTGTCCGGTGATCTGCCGGATCACGTCCATCGTCTGGGTGATGTCGATCGCCGCCGCCGACTGCTGGTGCGCGGCGATGGAGATGTTCTTGATGAGGGTGTTGAGCGCGTTGGACACGCGTTCGATCTCGGTCAGCGCGGTGCCGGCGTCCTCGGCCAGACGCGCGCCGGACACCACTTCGGAGGTGGTCTGCTCCATCGAGCTGACCGCTTCGTTGGTATCGGCCTGAATGGTCTGCACCAGGCCTTCGATGCGGCGGGTAGCGCCGGAGGTGCGTTCGGCCAGGCGCTGCACTTCGTCGGCGACCAGCGCGAAACCGCGGCCGGCCTCGCCGGCCGAGGCGGCCTGCACCGCGGCATTGAGCGCCAGGATGTTGGTCTGCTCGGAAATGTCGTTGATCAGTTCCACGATCGAGCCGATCTCCTGGGTCGACTCGCCCAGGCGCTTGATGCGCTTGGAGGTCTCCTGGATCTGGTCGCGGATCTGGTCCATGCCCTGGATGGTCTCGCGGACCACGCCGGCGCCTTCCGCCGCGATCACCACCGAGCGCTGCGCCACTTCCGCCGATTCGGTGGAGTTGCGCGAGACCTGCTCGATGCTGGCGGCGATTTCGTTGATGCGCACCGAGGCCGAGCCGATCTGCTCGGCCTGGTGCCCCGCCGCCTCGGCCAGCTGGCGCGCGGTGGCCTGGGTTTCCTCGGTGGACACGGCGACCTTGGCCGAGGTGTCGTTGATGGTGGTCACCAGGTGGCGCAATTCGTCGACGGCGTAGTTGATCGCGTCGGCGATGGCGCCGGTCATGTCCTCGGTGACCGAGGCCTTGACGGTCAGGTCGCCTTCGCCGAGCGAGCTGATTTCGTCGAGCAAGCGCATGATCGCCTGCTGGTTGCGGCTGTTGTATTCCACCTGCGTCTGCAGGCGGATTTCCTGCTCGCGGCTGCGGCTGCGCACCGTGGTCCAGACGAAGCCGACGATCGACAGCAGCGCCAGCAGGCCGGAGATCACGCCCAGCCAGAAATTCGGGAACAGGCGGGTGTCGCGGGTCGAGCCGAACGCGGAGAACGCGTCGAACAGCTTCTTGCTGTCCTCCAGCATCTTGCCCGAGCCGGCGGTCAGCGCCGCGGCGGCGGACTGCGCGGCGAACAGGCTGCGCGAGCTGGCCTGCAGCGCGTCCAGGTCCTTCTTCATCTCCGCCCACTGCGCCTGCGACTGCTCCAGCGCGGCCAATGCGGCAGCGTTGCGCACCGGGGCGATGCCCAGTTCCTCGTTGCCGTTGCGCAGGCCCTCGAGCATCTGCCCGAACACCACTGCGTCGCGCGCCAGCGCGTCGCCGGCGCTGGCCGCACCGCGGCCGCCGGCGCGCATTTCGGTGACGCGGCGGGCCATGGTGCCGGCCACCACCACCTGCTGCAGCGTGTTGTAGATCTGCGCGGCGGGCGCGCCGCCGACCGTCATCGCGCGCACCACCTCGTTCAACTGCGCCTGCAGCTGCGGCACGCCGCCGACGAAGCGGTCGGCGTTGCCGGCCAGCGCCAGCACTGCCGGTTCGCTGTCCACCACCTGCTGCGCGTTCTTGGCCAGTGGCGCCCAGGTGCCGTTGAGGGTCTGCAGCGGCGCGGACACGCCGGCTTCGTTGGCGTAGCGTGCGTTGAGCTCGGCGACGGTGCTCTCCACCTTCGCCTTGGTCTGCTTGAATTGCTTGAAGGTCTCGGCGTTGCCGGACACTGCGTCGCGGGCCTGGTTGGCCAGCTGTTGCGACAGCACCTGCAGGTCGGCCGCGCCGGTGCTGGCGCCGGCCAGGCGGTTGCCCTGCCAGGTGGCCACGCCGGTGTTGGCGCCGAACACGACCAGCGACAACGCCAGCAGGCCCAGCCAGAAACTCGTGCCCACGCTGCCGAGCTTGCTGGCCTTGCGGGCGTCCGGAGCAGTACTCATGATGCGACCTCGGTCTTCGATGCGGAGGCAGCGCGCGCGCTCAGGCGGCGGCTTGCCGGAATTCGGGAGTGCGCGACAGCAGCGACAGCGAGAACACGCCCCAGTCCTGAGCGTCGCCGCGGAAGGCGCGGTCGATGAAGTGCGCGTAGCGGCCCTGGGCCAGATCGCCCGGCTCCACCGCCTGCGCCTCGGTGAAACTGCGCTGGCCGAACAGTTCGTCGATGGTCAGGGCCACGTCGCCGCCGCTCTGGCGCATGATCAGCACGCGCTGGCCTTCCTGCAGCGCGGTGCGCTCGCCTTCCAGGAACTGCTTCAGGTCGACCACCGGGAACAGGTTGCCGCGCAGGTTGCCCACGCCCAGCAGCCACGGCTGCGCGCCCGGCACCGGGGTGACCGGCGGCATGCGCACGATCTCCACCACTTCGCGGAAGTCCGACACCAGGTGGCGCTTGCCGACGCGGTAGCCGACCCCGCGCCAGACGTCGTCGTCGAAGGCGCGTTCGGGCATCTGCACGGCGTGCGCCAGGCTGCGCCGCTCGTAGGCCTCGAGGATGTCGAAGGGCGAGCGCATGTCAGCCCACCAGTTGCTTGATGCGGGCGATCAGCTCGTCTTCCCGCGGCGGCTTGACGATGTAGTCGGTGGCGCCCTGGCGCATGCCCCAGACCTTGTCGGTCTCCATGCTCTTGGTGCTGATGATCAGCACGGGGATGTGCCGGGTGGCCTCATCGCGCGACAGCGCGCGGGTGGCCTGGAAGCCGCTCATCCCCGGCAGCACCACGTCCATCAGCACCAGGTTCGGCGCCTGCTCGCGTACCAGCTTGATGCCGTCCTCCGCGTTGTCGGTGGACAGGACCTGATGCCCGGCTTTT
Source organism: Xanthomonas sp. SHU 199 (assembly GCF_000364665.1). NCBI lineage: Bacteria > Pseudomonadati > Pseudomonadota > Gammaproteobacteria > Lysobacterales > Lysobacteraceae > Xanthomonas > Xanthomonas sp. SHU 199. The sequence continues at coordinate 2,569 of NZ_AQOI01000633.1, read as the reverse complement.
TCAAGCCATTGCGTGAACACCGCCCGGTCGGTCGGTGAGTCCTCGATCAACAAGATACGGGCCATGCTGCCTTTCCCCCTGGTCAGGCGTTGACGTATGTACGGATCGCGCCCAGCAGCTCTTCGCGTGTAAAGGGTTTGGTGAGGTACTGCTCGGACCCGACGATGCGCCCGCGCGCCTTGTCGAACAGGCCGTCCTTGGAGGACAGCATGATCACCGGCGTGGCCTTGAACAGCTGGTTGCCCTTGATCAGCGCGCAGGTCTGATAGCCGTCCAGCCGCGGCATCATGATGTCCACGAAGATGATCTGCGGCTGCTGGTCGGCGATCTTGGCCAGCGCCTCGAAGCCGTCGGTCGCCGTCACCACTTCGCACCCTTCGCGCTTCAGCAACGTTTCGGCAGTACGACGGATCGTTTTCGAATCGTCGATCACCATGACCCGCAAGCCTGCGAGTTCCCCACCCGCAGTCGTGTTTTCACTCATCACTTGCCCCCAAGCGCGCGACGCTTCATCGGATCCGGCTTCGCTGCGAAACGCCATGTATCCCAAGACCCGCTGCGACTGTCAAGGCCGCCGCTGCCGGTCTGCGTTGAACCACGTAACAGCACAAACTATGTCACAGTTTGGCGGATAACGTGCGACGCCGCGCAGCCGCGTCCGACACCCGATGCGCGGCGCCCCCGCCGACCCGCTACCATCTTCCGCTCAGTCTCTCAGGTGCCCCCATGCCGTTCGATGTCATCGTGGTGATGGACCCCATCGCCAGCATCAAGATCGCCAAAGACACGACCTTCGCGATGCTGCTGGAAGCGCAGCGCCGCGGGCACCGGCTGCACTACGTGCGCCCCGGCGGGCTGACCCTGCGCGATGGCTGCGCAACCGCCCAGGCCGCGCCGCTGCGGGTGCGCGACGACAAGGCCGGCTGGTTCGAGCTGGACGCGTTCGCCGAACTGACCTTCGGTCCCGGCCAGGTCGTGCTGATGCGCAAGGATCCGCCGTTCGATGCGGAGTTCCTGTACGACACCCACGTGCTCAGCGTGGCCCAGCGCGCCGGCGCGCAGGTGGTCAACGACCCGCAGGGCCTGCGCGACTTCAACGAGAAGCTGGCCGCCCTGCTGTTCCCGCAATGCTGTCCGCCGACGCTGGTCAGCCGCGACGCCGCCACGCTCAAGGCCTTCGTGCTGGAGCATGGCCAGGCCGTGCTGAAGCCGCTGGACGGCATGGGCGGGCGGTCGATCTTCCGCAGCGGCACCGGCGACCCCAACCTCAACGTGATCCTGGAGACGCTGACCGACGGCGGCCGCAAGCTGGCTCTGGCGCAGCGCTTCATCCCGGACATCAGCGCCGGCGACAAGCGCATCCTGCTGGTCGACGGCGTGGCCGTGGACTACTGCCTGGCGCGGATCCCGCAGGGCGATGAGTTCCGCGGCAACCTGGCCGCCGGCGGCCGCGGCGAAGGCCGCCCGCTGAGCGAGCGCGACCGCTGGATCGCCGCCCAGGTCGGCCCGGAGATGAAACGGCGCGGCATGCGCTTCGTCGGCCTGGACGTGATCGGCGACTACCTCACCGAGGTCAACGTCACCAGCCCCACCTGCGTGCGCGAGCTGGACGCGCAGTTCGGGCTCAACATCGCCGGGCTGCTGTTCGACGCCATCGAGGCCTACCCGGCGCGATGAGCGCGGCCGCCGCGACGCCCGCGCCGCGCATCGGCGAGCGCGAACGGCTCAGCGCCACCCTGGTGCTGTCGCTGATCGTGCACGGGTTGCTGATCCTGGGCGTGGGCTTCGCGATCGACGACGACGCACCGCTGGTGCCGACGCTGGACGTGATCTTCAGCCAGACCAGCACGCCGCTGACGCCGAAACAGGCCGACTTCCTGGCCCAGGCTAACCAGCAGGGCGGCGGCGACCACGACACGCCGCAACGTCCGCGCGACAGCCAGCCCGGCGTGGTGCCACAGCGCCAGGACGGGTTGGCGCCGCAGGCGTTGCGTGCGCAGACCGCGGCCGCGGCACCGGAACCGACCCCGCGCGTGGTCAGCAGCGCGCGCGGCGAGCAGCCGCTGCCGGTGGCGCAGACCCAGCCGCGTACCGACGACCCGCAACGGCCGGTGGACGCGCAGCGCGAACAGCGCGATGCCGAGATGGCACGGCTGGCCGCTGAGGTGCACCTGCGCTCGGAGCAATACGCCAAGCGCCCCAACCGCAAGTTCGTCTCCGCCAGCACCCGCGAATACGCCTACGCCAACTACCTGCGCGCCTGGGTCGACCGCGCCGAGCGCGTCGGCAACCTCAACTATCCCGACGAAGCACGGCGGCGCCGGCTCGGCGGCCAGGTGGTGATCAGCGTGGGCGTGCGCCGCGACGGCAGCCTGGAGAGCAGCCGCATCCTGCGCTCCAGCGGCGTGCCGATGCTCGATGCCGCCGCACTGCGGATCGTGCAACTGGCGCAGCCGTTCCCCCCACTGCCGCGCACCGACGACAACGTCGACATCCTGCAGGTGACCCGCACCTGGGTGTTCCTGCCCGGCGGCAGCCTGGTCGACGACCGCTGAGCGGCACGCAGATC
>NZ_AQOI01000632.1:0-4764 GCF_000364665.1 Xanthomonas sp. SHU 199 | reverse complement strand
CCCCGGGAGAGGGGTTGGGGTGAGGGTACGACCGCCCGCAACGCCTGCCGGTCGCAATAGGTCGAAGCTTCGCCCCGTACCCTCATCCGCCCCTTCGGGGCACCTTCTCCCGATGGGAGAAGGGAGAGCGATGGCCCCTCTCCCACCGGGAGAGGGGTTGGGGTGAGGGTCCGGTCGCCCACAACGTCCAACAGCCGACATAACCATTGGTGCCGCCGATATAACGACGCGGCATTTCTGTGATGGCGTCCCATTAAGGTTAATGGAGCGGGGGAACGTTACCGCGCATACCGCATCATCCAGGACGGGCGGATTCGAGTCGGCGCGGCGGCCCCCCGCCCCCACCACCCGAGTCGCCTTCCGCATGCACAACCATCGCTCCCTCCGCAGGCCCGCCCTGCTCGCCCTGGCACTGAGTGCCGCCCTCGCCCTCCCGCCGGCCCAGGCCCAGTCCACCACCGGCGCCGTCGCCGGCCAGGCGCCCGCCGACACCCAACGCATCCTGGTGCGCAGCGACAGCGGCCTCAGCCGCGAGGTCGCCGTGGATGCGCGCGGCCGCTACAACATCGGCCAGTTGCCGCTGGGCACCTACACCATCATCGCCAAGGGCGCCGACGGCAGCGTGCTGGGCAGCCGCGACGGCATCAGCCTCACCGTCGGTGCCGTCACCGACGTCTCCTTCAGCCCCGCCACCACCAGCCTGGCCGGCGTCCAGGTCAGCGCCGACCGCGCCGCCGCCGCGATCGACGTGAGCAGCGTGGATTCGCGCACCGTGATCAATGCCGAACAGTTGCAGCGCCTGCCGCTGGGCCGCTCGGCCGAGGCCATCGCGCAACTGGCGCCCGGCGTGGCCGGCAACAGCGGCAGCGGTACCTACATCGGCCCGACCGGCGCGCAGCTGCTCAGCTTCGGCGGCTCTTCGGCCGCGGAGAACGCCTATTACATCAATGGCTTCAACACCACCGACCCGCTGCGCGGACTGGGCGGACTGACCCTGCCCTACGGCAGCATCGACCAGTTGGAGGTCTACACCGGCGGCTACAGCGCCAAGTACGGCCGCTCCGACGGCGGTGTGATCAATGCCGTGGGCAAGCGCGGCAGCAACGAATGGCATTTCGGCGGCCAGGCGACCTGGGAACCGGACGGCCTGCGCTCCGCAAAGAAGGACGTGTACGCGCCCGGCAACGGCGCGCTGTACCGCCCGGACAGCAAGAGCGGCTCCACCCTCAGCACCCAGAGCGTCTACGCCGGCGGCCCGCTGATCCAGGACAAGCTGTTCTTCTTCGGCGCCTACGAACTGCAGCGCCAGGACGGGGATCGCTTCTACGGCGCACGCGAGACCACCCCGGGGCCGTACTACTACGACTACCAGTACCGCCGGCCGAGCTGGTACGCCAAGCTCGACTGGAACATCAGCGACAGCCAGCTGCTGGAAATCACCGGGGCGTCCAGCCGCTATGTCACCCGCGGCAAGTACTACCAGTACAGCGGCCGCGACATCGGCGCCCTGCGCGGCAATGCCGACACCACCAAGACCGGCGGGGACCTGTGGAGCGCCAAGTACACCGGCTACCTCACCGACCGCCTGACCTTCAGCGCCCTCTACGGCCAGCAGCGTACCGACGACTACAGCCGCAACCCCAACTACAACGGCACGCTGACCTATCTCTCCAGCCCCGGCTTCCAGAACCCGGCCTACACCGGCGGCACCCCGATCACCAATGCGCAGACCACCGCGTTGCTGGTCGATCCGGCGCGCGGCAACCGCACCGACAACCTGCGCCTGGACCTCAACTACGCCATCGGCGCGCACAGCATCACGGTCGGCATCGACAACCAGAACGCACGCGCGCTCAACCGCGGCTCGGTGGCTTCGGGCGACGGCTACTACTGGATCTACGGCCAGGCCAACCCCAACGTACCGATCAACACCGGGCTCGGCGTCCCGGCCACCGGCGGCTACCCCAACGGCCAGGACGGCTACTACGTGCGCAAGTACATCTACAGCGCGCTGGCCTCGGTGCGCTCGGCGCAGCGCGCGCAGTACGTGGAGGACAACTGGCAAGTCAACGACCGGCTGTTGCTCAACCTCGGCCTGCGCCTGGACCAGTTCACCAACTACAACCGCGACGGCGCGCCGTACATCAAGCAGACCAGCGGGCAATGGGCGCCACGGCTGGGTTTCAGCTGGGACGTCGACGGCGATGCGCGCTTCAAGGTGTACGGCAACGCCGGCCGCTATTACCTGGCGCTGCCGCTGAACCCGGCATTCAACGCCGCTGGCGCCACCCTGGCCACCTCGACCTATTACACCTATGGCGGCATCGACGCCAACGGCTACCCCACCGGCCTGACCCAGATCTCCGGTGCGGTCTCGTCCAACAACAACTACGGCATCCTGCCCGACCCCAAGACCGTCGCCACGCAAGGCATCAAACCCTCGTTCCAGGACGAGTTCATCCTCGGCTTCACCAAGGCCTGGGGCGACAGCTGGGTCTACGGCGCCAAGGGCACCTACCGCGTCCTGCGCAGCGGCGTGGACGACTACTGCGACAGCGATACCGTGTTCGCCGCCGCCGCGGCGCAAGGGCACACGGTGACCCTGGCCAGCAATCCGGTCAGCTGCTGGCTGATCAACCCGGGCCGGGCCAACACCTTCACCCTGGTCGACACCTCGGGCAACTACGTCAAGGTGCCGCTGAGCAACGCGCAGTTCGGCTTCCCGGCGTTCAAGCGCAACTACTACGGACTCAACCTGTCGCTGGAGCATCCGTTCGACCAGCGCTGGTACGGCCGCCTCGACTACACCTGGTCGCGCAGCTACGGCACCACCGAGGGCCAGTTGCTGTCGGGCATCGGCCAGACCGCGGTGTCCACCACCCAGGCCTGGGACTTCGCGCAGCTGATGGAGCACACCAACGGCCCGCAGAGCAACGACCACACCCATCAGTTCAAGTTCTACGGCTACTACCAGCTCAACCCCGCATGGCTGGTGTCGGCCAACCTCAAGCTGATCTCCGGTTCGCCGTTCAGTGCGCTGGGCTCCTACGGCCCCGACCACAGCGACCCTTCCGGCTACGGCATCGCCTATCACTACTACCAGGGCCAACCGGCGCCTCCGGGCAGCCAGGGCCGCCTGCCGTGGCTGCAGCAACTGGATCTCGGCGTGTCGTGGCGGCCGGCCTCCGCCGACCGCAAACTGGCCTTCACCCTGGACGTGTTCAACGTCTTCAACGGCCAGGCCACGCTATGGAAGTATCCGTACTCGGAGACGGGACCCGGCAATCCGGATCCGGTGTACGGTGCGGCACTGCTGCGCCAGGCGCCGCGGTCGCTGCGGTTGAGCGTCAGCTACGACTATTGATCGGCGGCACGGCGACCGGCGCGCGATCAGCGCGCTGGCCGTCGCCGCGCACGTGCAGGCGCCGCACCGGCAACGGCCGCCGTGCCGCCCTCCGCTTCGGTGCGCATCGATGCGATCCGCGCCTTCATCGCATCGACGAAGGCGCGCACCTTCGGCGATGGCAGCCGCGTCGGCGGGTATACCGCATGGATGCCGAACGATGCCGAACGCCACGCCGGCAACAGCCGCACCAGCCGGCCGGCGGCGACGTCGGCGGCGGTGGAGAAATCCGTCAGCAGGCCGAACGCGCCACCGGCCAGCACGATCGCGCGGCAGCCGGTCGCGGTATTGGCGACGAAGTGCGGCACGCAGCGCACCGCGACGCTGTCGCCGCGCGCATTGACCAGCTCCAGGGTGCGCGGACGGGCAATGCTGGACAGCAGCACGAAGGGGAGCGCAGCCAGCGCCGCCGGGTCGCGCGGCAGCCCGTGGCGCGCGACGAACTGCGGGCTGGCGACCGGCCACACCGCATAGCTGCCGAGCCGTACCGCGCGGCAGGTCGAATCGGCGAGACGGCCGATGCGGATCGCCACATCGAGATTGTCGGCGACCAGATCGACGATGCGATCGTTCGCGACCAGTTCGACATCGAGGCGGGGGTGCCTGTCGCGCAAAGCGACCACCGCCGGGGCCACCACCTGCGCGCCGTAGTCGACCGGCACGCTGACCCGCAGCGCGCCACGCAACGGGCCGGCGTCGGGAGACACCGTCTGCAGCGCATGCTCGGCCGCGCGCACGATGTCGCGGCACGCCTCGTAGAACCCGCGTCCGGCGTCGGTCACGCTCAGCCGTCGCGTCGTGCGCACCAGCAGGTTCGCGCCGACCTCCGATTCCAGGCGCTGCATGTGCGTGCTGACCACCGTCTTGGCCAGGCCGAGCCGCTCGGCCGCGGCAGTCAGCGAGCCGGCCTCGACCACTGCGACGAAGATCGCCAGACGATTCAGGTTGACGTCGCGCAGGTCGGCCATGCCCGATTGTCCTTCCGGAAAGGATAATGTTTTTCGCATTGTCCGTCTTCTTGCCGGCCGCGGCCAGCGCTAGGCTGCAGCCGATCGTCGCCGATCCCCGGCGATGCAAGATTGCGGAGCCGTTCCATGTCCACCCTCAGTCCTCGCGGCACCGATCGTCCCGCCGCTCCGATCCGGGTCTATTCCGCGCCCCTGTCCGGACACGCGCACCGGGTGCGCCTGTTCCTGTCGCTGCTCGGACTGCCGTTCGAGACCATCGATGTGGATCTCGCCGCCGGCGCGCAACGGCAACCGGCGTTCCTGGCGCTGAATCCGCTCGGACAGATACCGGTGATCGACGACAGCGGCAGGGTGCTCGCCGATTCCAACGCGATCCTGGTCTATCTGGCCAAA
>NZ_AQOI01000631.1:0-496 GCF_000364665.1 Xanthomonas sp. SHU 199 | reverse complement strand
CCATCCGCAGTGGCTGCCGGACGAGCCGCTCGGCGCAGCGACCGTGCAGCGCTGGTTGTCGTACGCGGCCGGGCCGATCGCCTACGGGCCCGCCGCGGCGCGGCTGGCGACCGCATTCGGGATGCCGCTCGACCTGGCGGCGGCCAGGCGTACGGCGACCCGGTTGCTCGATGCGATCGACCAGGAATTGGTCGACACGCCGTTCGCCGCCGGCGCGCAACCGACCATCGCCGACATCGCCGGCTACACCTACATCGCGCATGCGCCAGAAGGCGGAATCGCGCTCGAACCTTACCCGCAAGTGCGGGCGTGGCTTGCCCGGATCGAAGCCTTGCCGGGATTCGTCGCCTTGCCGGCGCTGCCGCCCGGCGCGTCGGCCGGCTGAGCGCTGCCGGCCGACGGCACGCAGACCGCGATGAACGCGCCGACCGCTGGCGTCGCCGGCTGGGATCTGGAGACCTCGCCGTTCCACCCCGGCGAACTTGCCGTCCAGCAG
>NZ_AQOI01000630.1:0-3756 GCF_000364665.1 Xanthomonas sp. SHU 199 | reverse complement strand
CGGCGGCGGCCGGGCGGCGCAGCATCCGCCGCTGCATGCCCGAACAGCATCGGGACTTCTTCGCGCAACTGCCGCTGTTCGTACTCGCCGGCAGCGACGCGCACGGGCAGCCGTGGGCGACGCTGCGCGTGGGCCAGCCCGGCTTCCTGAGCACACCGGACCCGCGCACGCTGCGCATCGCCGCGCCGCCCCTGCCCGGCGACCCGCTGGCCGGCACCTGGCGGCCGGGCGCGCCGTTCGGCGGCCTGGGCATCGCGCTCGAAACGCGACGACGCAATCGCGTCAACGGCAGCGTCAGCGCAGTCGATGGCGACACGCTGACGGTCGCGGTGGAGCAGAGCTTCGGTAACTGCCCGCAGTACATCAACAGCCGCAGCCCGACGTTCGCCGCAGGCGAGGTCCACGCGCATACCGCGACTGCCGTGTCGGCGCGTCTGAGCGATGCGCAATGCGCGCTGCTCGCGCGCTGCGATACCTTCTTCATCGCCAGCGCGAACACCTCGGAGGATGCCGGCGCCGCGCGCGGCGCGGACGTGTCGCACCGCGGCGGCCTGCCCGGCTTCGTGCGCGTCGACGATGCGCGCACCCTGACCACGCCGGATTTCAGCGGCAACCGCTACTTCAATACGCTCGGCAACCTGTTGCACGATCCGCGCGCGGGGCTGCTGTTCATCGACTTCGAACGCGGCGACCTGCTGTACCTGGCCGCCCGCGCGGAGATCGTCTGGGACGGGCCGCTACTGGCGACGTTCGCGTGCGCGCAGCGCGTGGTGCGCTTCCATCTCCGCGAAGTGCGCCACACGCGCGCCGTGTTGCCGTGGCGCTGGTCGGCGGTGCAGCGCCCAGCGCAGTTCGCCGCGGCGTCGACGCCTGCCGCCGAACGCGCCTGGCGGCCGCTGCGGATCGTGCGGATCGTCGACGAAGCGCGTGCCATCCGCTCGTTCCATTTCGCCGCCGAGGACGGCGGCGCGCTGCCGTCGTACGCAGCCGGCCAACACCTTACGCTGCGTTTCCCGATCTGCGGCAATGCCGCGCCGACGGTGCGCAACTACACGCTGTCCGACGCGCCGGGTGGCGCGCTCTACCGGATCACCGTGAAACGGCAGGGCCGGGCATCGGCCTGGCTGCACGACCATGCGCAGGTCGGCACGACGCTGGACGCGCAGATGCCGCGCGGCGATTTCGTCTTCGATGCCGCCAGCCCGCGGCCGGTGGTGTTCGTCTCGGCCGGGATCGGCATCGCGCCGATGCTGGCGATGCTGCGCCAGGCGCTGGCCGACACCGCCTCGCGGCGGCGGTTAATCTTCGTGCACGGCGCCCGCGAGGCCGCCGATCGTCCGTTCGCCGCCACACTGGCACGGCTCGCCGCGGCCGACGCGCGGCTGTCGCTGCATTGCCTGGACAGCCGAGCGGCCGGCCACGGCGCCGGCCGCATCGGCATCGCGCGGTTGCAGCGGATCCTGGCATTCGACGATTACGACTTCTACCTGTGCGGACCGCCAGACTTCATGCGCGATATGTACCGTGGATTGCGCGCGCTGAACGTGGCGGACGCGCGCATCCGCTTCGAGGCATTCGGCCCATCGAGCCTCGTCCGCGATACGAACCCCGCAGCGCCCGCAGATGCGCCACGGGTGCGCGTGCGGTTCCAGCACTCGGGACGCGAGGCGGTCTGGACCCCGGACGCCGGCACGTTACTGGAGCTGGCAGAAGCGCAGCGGATCGCTGCGCCCTCCGATTGCCGCTACGGTTCCTGCGGCACCTGCGCGACGCGCGTGCTGTCCGGCGCAGTGCATTACCTGCGTCCGCCCGACACCCAGATCGAACCAGGCTGTGCGCTGCTGTGCGTCGCCAGGCCTGCGCACGAAAGCGCCACGCCGCTGGTACTCGACCGCTGACGCGCCGACGGCACGCCGCACGCACTCACCGTGCGGCCCGCTGCGCCTGCTGCTCGGCCAGGGTCAGGGCGACGTTGTCGCGCAGGTAGGCCGGTTCGGCGCGTTCCGGCGCGATCCCTTCGCCGCGCGCGTATGCGGCCGCGGCCAGGGTCAGCACGTCGGCGGCATGCGGCAGCGCCTGCGCATCGGCGCTGCGCCAGTGCGAACCGAAGCGGCGCTGCAAGGTGCCATCGACCGCCGCCAACCCGGTGCCGACCGCGGCCCAGGCCGCATCCGGCTCCGGCAACACGAAGGCCTCCGGACTCAGCACCTGCTCCGGGGTCAGCGCCTGCAGGCCGCCGTCGGCCTGCCGCGCGTAGGCCGCGGTGTAGACCTCGCCCATGCGCGCATCGATCGCCGCCAGCACTCGCGGCGCATCGGCCGGCGCGCGCAACGCCAGCACCTGCAGCGTGGACACCGGCAGCACCGGCAAGTCCAGGGCCAGGGCGATGCCCTGCGCGATGGCGATCGCCAGGCGCACGCCGGTGAACGCGCCGGGGCCGCGACCGAAGGCCACTGCATCGAGCTGGCGGCGGCCGATGCCGGCCTCGGCGAGCAATTGCTGGGCCCAGGGCAGTGCCAGTTCGGCGTGCCGCCGCGGCGCCAGGTCGAAGCGCTCCAGCACGCGGTCGCCGACCATGACGGCGACGGAGCAGGCTTCGGTGGAGGTTTCGAAGGCGAGCAGATTCATTGGGGGCTGGGAATCGGGAATGGGGAATGGGGAATCGGAAAAGCAAAGGCGGCGCGTCGGCTAGTTTGACGTGGCCGGTGGCGTCGCGGCCTCGGGATTATCGCCCAGCGCCGGGGACTCGGCGGCGAAGAACTGGCGCACGTCCTCCACGTCGCGGGTGCGGGCGAACGGCGGCAGCGACTCCAGGAAGGTGCGGCCATAGGACTTGCTCAGCAGGCGCGGGTCGCACAGCACCAGCACGCCGCGGTCGCGCTCGCTGCGGATCAGCCGGCCCACGCCCTGCTTGAGCGCGATCACCGCCTGCGGCAACTGCTCCTCGCGGAACGGGTTGCCCCCGTCGCGGCGGATCGCCTCCAGGCGCGCCTCGAACACCGGGTCGTCGGGCGCGGCGAACGGCAGCTTGTCGATCACCACCACGCTCAGCGCATCGCCGACCACGTCCACGCCCTCGCGGAAACTGGCCGAGCCGAGCAGCACGCCGTTGCCGGAGGCGCGGAAGCGCTCGAGCAAGGTCGCGCGCGGCGCCTCGCCCTGCACGAACAGCGGCCAGGGCCCGTCGCGCAGCGCCTCGGCCGCCTCGCGCAGCGCTCGGTGCGAGGCGAACAGCAGGAAGGCGCGGCCCTGCGAGGCCTCCAGCACCGGCTGCAACGCGGCGATCAATGCGGTGCCGAAGCCGCGCGCGGCGGGATCGGGCAGCGCCGGCAGGTAGCACAGCGCCTGCCGCGCCCAGTCGAACGGGCTGGGCTGCAGCAAGGTCATCGGATCGCGCAGGCCCAGGCGGGTGGCGATGTGCTCGAACTCGCCCTTCACCGCCAGCGTCGCCGAGGTGAACACCCAGGCCGCGCGCGAGGCCTCGCGGTGCGCGCGCAGCGGCCCGGACACGTCCAGCGGCGTGCGCTGGCAGCGGAAGCCGCGCGGGGTCAGTTCGTACCACAGCACGTCGTTGGACGGCGCGTCCGCTTCCGGCTCGGCCTCGAAATCCGGAATCGGCGCATCCTCGCCGAGCCAGCGGCCCAGCCGCGTGCGCAGTTCGCGCGCACGCGCCGCGCAGGCGTCGAAGCCGGGCGAAGCCTCGCGCAGCACCGCCAGCGGTTCCTGCAGCCGCGCCAGATCGGCCAGCAGCGCATC
>NZ_AQOI01000629.1:0-6643 GCF_000364665.1 Xanthomonas sp. SHU 199 | reverse complement strand
ATCGCGCACCTGCGGCTTGGCCAGCAGCCGCCACTGCGTGCCGCGCGCCGGCAGCCCTTCCATCGCGGCGCGCAGTTCGCGCAGGGTCTGTTCCAGCGCCTGCGCCGGCGCCTGCAGGCTGGCCAGCGCGCCAGCGACATTACGGCTCTCGGCCAGGCAGTCGCGCGCCAGTTCCTGCAGCGGGCGCATGCCGAAACCTTCGCCGAAGAAGTTCGCCGCCAGCTCCGGCAACTGGTGCGCCTCGTCGATCACGAAGGCCTGCGCCCCGGGCAGGATTTCGCCGAAACCTTCCTGCTTCAGCGCTAGGTCGGCCAGCAGCAGGTGGTGGTTGACCACCACCAGGTCGGCCGCCTGCGCGCGTTGCCGCGCCTGCACCACGAAGCATTCGCCCCAGAACGGGCACTCGGTGCCCAGGCAGTTGTCGACGGTGGAGGTAACCAGCGGCAGCAGCGGCGAATCGTCGGCCAGCGCGTCCAGCTCGACGATGTCGCCGAAGCGGGTGCGTCCGCTCCAGGCGACGATGCGCTGGAACTGCGCGACCTGCTCGCGCGCGGTGAAGCGCGGCTCGCCGCGCGCCTGCTGCAGGCGGTACTTGCACAGATAGTTGGCGCGCCCTTTCAGCAGCGCACTGCTCAGGCCCACGCCCAGCGCCGCCCGCACCCGCGGCAGATCGCGGTGGTAGAGCTGATCCTGCAGCGCGCGGGTGCCGGTGGAGACGATGGTCTTCAGCCCCGACAACAGCGCCGGCACCAGATACGCATAGGTCTTGCCGGTGCCGGTGCCGGCCTCGGCCAGCAGCACGTCGCGCTGCTCGAACGCCTCGGCGATCGCCGCGGTCAACCGCAACTGCGCCGGCCGCGGCACGAACGCATCGAGCTGACGCGCAAGCGCCCCGCCTTCGCTGAGGGCTTCGGTGCTTGCGTGAGCTAGCGACATGGGAATGGAGAGTCGGGAATAGGGAATGGTTAGAGCAGCAGCGCTACCCGCTCACTGTGACTGCCGCCGGCAGAACGGGAAGACCGAACGCCGCCAGGGGGACGAGCCGCCAGAAACGCAGTTCTACCCATTCCCCAATCCCGACTCCCCAATCCCCGCCCTCAGTACCTCTTGATCCCCGGCACCGTGCACCCGGCGATCTGGGCGTGCGCCGAGGCGGCGTTTTCCTTCTGCCCGCGGGCCAGGCGCGCCTGTTCGATGGTCGCCCAGTGGCGGCGGCACAGCGGGCCGGTCTGCGAGCCCAGGTCGATGGCGCGCTTGGCGAAGGCTTCGGCCTGGGCGTCGTCCTTCTGCAGCAGCGCCACTTCGGCGCGGTCCTGCAGCAGCGCCGGGTCGTCCGGCACCAGCTTCAGCGCCTGGTCCAGGGCTGCGGCGGCACCGGCCAGGTCGCCGGCGCTGCGCTTGCGCTTGGCGCTCTCGCGCAGATCCTCCACTTCCGGATCGCGCAGCGGCTGCACGCTCAGTTCGGTGTCGTCGGCACCGCCGCTGGCGTCGATCGCGGCGATGCGCTGCGCCGGCGTGGTGGTGTCCACCGGTGCGGCCGGCGGCGGCGGCGGCGGTGCGCTGACGCAGGAGGCGAGCAGCAGGCTGAGGGCGGCGATGGCGGGAAGACGTGGGGTCATGAGCGGTATCCGGGATCCGGGAATCAATGCGCCGGCGGCGGCGCGGCCGCGTCGGCAGGCGGGTCTTTCTTCTTGTCCAGGCCGAACCAGCTGCGCCAGCCGCCGCCCTGGTGTTCGCCCTCGGCGGGCGCGGCCTCTTCCGGCAGCGCCTGCGGCGGCGTGCATGCGGCATACGCCGGCACAAAGCCGACCACGAACGGGAACTGGCGCGCGCCGGGGCAGCTCGGGTCGGTGCTGTTGTACCCCACCGGGTCCATCCACTGCCAGTCGATGCCCTTGCCCTGCACCTGCAGCGGCGCGCTCGGCAGCCGCGAGAAGATGCCCGACCACACCCGCATCGCGCCGGTGGCGCCGTACAGGCCGGTCTGCTTGTTCTGGTCGTTGCCGATCCAGATCACCGCCAGGTGGTCGCCGGTGTAGCCGGCATACCAGCTGTCCACGCCATCGTTGCTGGTACCGGTCTTGCCGGCCGGCGACAGCTTGCCCAGGCCATCGCTGAGCAACTGCCGCGCGGTGCCGTTGCTGACGACCTGCTGCAGCGCCATGCCGACCAGGTTGGCGGCGATGGAGTCGCCTTCCTGCGCCGGCGCCGGGGTCTTGTCGTAGCGCTTGAGCAGCTTGCCCTGCGGATCGAGCACGCCGCGCACCGCATGCAGCGGCTGGATTTCGCCACCGGAGGCGAGGAACTGGTACAGCTGCGCCATCGCGTACGGGCTCTGGTCGGTGGCGCCGAGGATCAGCGAGGGATTGACCTCGGCCTCGATGCCGGCCAGCACCTTCACCAGCTGCGCCACGCGCTCCGGCCCGACCTGCATGCCGATGCGCACCGTGGCCTGGTTGTAGGAGTGCGCCAGCGCATCGACCACGCGCACCGTGCCGTGGCTGCGGCCATCGGAATTGCCGGGGCTCCAGGTGCGGCCGCGGCCCAGTTGCACGGTGACCGGGGTATCGTCGACCCAACTGGCCAGCGAGTAGCGGTCCGGCTGCGCCAGCGCCAACAGGTACACGAACGGCTTGAGCAGCGAGCCGACCTGCCGCTGCGCCTCGATCGCGCGATTGAAACCGGGTTGGGCCACGTCGCGGCTGCCGACCACCGCCAGCACCTCGCCGTTGTGGGTGTCGGTGAGCACCAGGCCGGCCTGCAGCGGCGGGCGCTTCTTGTTGGTTTCCAGCGCGGTGATGGTGCGCGTCACCGCGCCCTCGGCATAGGCCTGCGCCGACGGCGACATGCCGGTGAGCACACTCAGGCCGGCGCCCTGCAGCGCGCTTTCGGGGTAATCGCGCGCCAGCTGGCGCCGCACCAGGTCGACATAGGCGGGGAACCGGTTGGCCGCGACCAGGCCGGGTTCGGCCGGCACGCCCAGCGGCGCGGCCAGCGCCTTGCGGTAGGTCGGCTCGTCGATCAGTTCGCTCTCGCGCAGCTTGCCGAGCACGAAGTTGCGCCGGTCCAGCGCGCGCTCGGGATAGCGCCGCGGGTCGTAGTAGGACGGCCCCTTGACCAGGCCGATCAGCAGCGCCACCTGCTCCGGCGCCAGCGCATCGAGTTCGCGGCCGAACCAGAACTCCGCGCCCGAGGCCACGCCATGCACCGCCTGGCTGCCGCGCTGGCCCAGGTACACCTGGTTCAGATACGCCTCCAGGATGGTGCGCTTGTCGTAGCGCGCCTCCATGATCAGCGCGTACAGGATCTCGTTGAACTTGCGGGTGACGGTCTGTTCCTTGCCGATGCCGAGCAGGCCGCTGCGCGCCAGCTGCTGGGTCAGGGTGCTGGCGCCCTGCCGGCTCTTGCCGCCGGAGCGCACCATCACCCAGGCCGCGCGGACCATGCCGCTGAGGTCGATGCCGTGGTGCGAATTGAAGTCGCGGTCCTCGACCGCCTGCAAGCCGGTGACCAGCAGTTCCGGCACCTCGTCCACGCGCACCAGGCGCCGCTCTTCCTGCTTCTGCCCGTACAGCGTGGCGATGCGCGCCGGATCCAGCCGCGCGGCCTTGAGCGCCTTGCGGGTCTGCGCATCGCGCAGCGCCACCACGCGCCCGCCGGCCAGGCCCACCTCAATGCGCCGCGGCGCGACCCGCCCGTCGACATCGACGTAGCCGCGGCTGGCGATGGTGAAGCGGCTGCCGTCCTGCTGGTAGCTACCAGGGCGCTCGGCACCGGCGTCGGCGCGATAGCTGGCCGCATCCAGTTCGGTCTTCAGCGTCTGCGGATCCATCGCCGTGTCCGGCGCCAGTATCAGCGGCCGCGCGTACACACGGGTGGGAATCTGCCAGCGCAGTTCGCCGAAACGCTGGGTGACCTGTTTGTTCAGATAGACCGTGTACGGAATCAGGAAGCCCAGGCCGAGTGCGGCGGCGGCCAGGCCCCAGGTGAGCAGACGGCGGCGCCATACCGTGGCGGGGCTGTCCAGGGCGTCGTCCTGATCGTCGGTGTCGTGATCGTCGTAGCGTCGGGGCACGGGAATGCGAGAATGTAAATTCCGCCGAGTCTAGCGCAGCCCAGCGGGCAGCGCGGCGCGACGGCCTCTTCGTTTAAGTTGGAGTGGTCCCGGATGTCGATGTCGTGGGCGAATGCGCGCTACGCCCTGAACCGCCTGGCCGGCCTGGTCCGGCGCGGCCTGACCAGCCTGCGCACGCGCGGCTGGCGCAGCACCTGGGAGCGCCTGCGCGTGCATGCGCAACCGCTGCCGCCGCCGCAGCGCGCGCTGTTCGCGGTGCAAGCGGCGCCGTTCGCGCCGTTCGCGCCGTTCGCGGTGCCGAACAGTCCTGCGCCGCTGGTCAGCATCGTGATCCCGGTCTACAACCACGTCGCGCATACCCTCGCCTGCCTGCGCGCGCTGGCCGCGCATCCGCCGGCCGCACCCTGCGAGATCCTGGTGATCGACGACGGCAGCAGCGACGCCACCGCGCAGTGGCTGCCGCAGGTGGTCGGCCTGCACTACCACGTGCGCGAGCAAAACGGTGGCTTCATCGCCACCTGCAACGACGGCGCCGCGCGCGCGCAGGGCCGCTACCTGGTGTTCCTCAACAACGACACGGTGCCGCAGCCGGGCTGGCTGGACGCGTTGCTGGACACGTTCGCGCAGCTGCCGCAGGCCGGTCTGGTCAGCGCGCAACTGCTGTATCCCGACGGCCGCCTGCAGGATGCCGGCGGCGTGGTCTTCGCCGATGGCAGCGCCTGGAGCTACGGCCGCTTCGAGTCGCCCGACGATCCGCGCTACGCCTACCTGCGCGACGTCGACTACGGCAGCGGCGCGGCGCTGGCGATCGAGCGCGCGCGCTTCCTGGCGCTGGGCGGTTTCGACACGCGCTACATGCCGGCCTACTACGAGGACACCGACCTAGCCTTCGCGGTGCGCGCCGCCGGCTTGCGCACGCTGGTGCAGCCGGCCAGCCGCGTGGTGCACGACGAGGGCACCAGCAACGGCACCGACACCGGCAGCGGGATCAAGGCCTACCAGGTGCGCAACCGTGCGGTCTTCGCCAGCAAGTGGGCCGAGGTGTTGGCGCAGCACCTGCAACCCGGCGAGGTACCGGTGCCAGCGCTGCTGCATCGCCGGCAGCGCCAGGTGCTGATCCTGGACGAAGCGCTGCCGCAGCCGGACCGCGATTCCGCCTCGCTGCGCCAGCTCAACCTGATCCGCCTGCTGCTCGAGGAAGGCGCGCACGTGGTGTTCGTGCCCAGCGAGCGCAGCTATGCCAGCCGCCACAGCGAGACCCTGCAACGGCTCGGCGTGGAGGTGTGGTACGCGCCCTACCTGAAGAACCTCACCTGGTTCCTGCAACAGCACGGTGCGCGCTTCCACAGCGTGCTGCTGGTGCGCCACCACGTCGCCCACGCCTGCCTGCCGCTGCTGCGCCGGTTCGCGCCGCAGGCACGGCGCCTGTTCGACACCGTGGACCTGCACTACCTGCGCGAGCGCCGCGGCGCCGAACTGGCCGGCGATGCGCGCCTGCTGCGCGAGGCCGAGCGTACCCGCGCGCGCGAGCTGGAGGTGATGGCGCAGGTCGACGTGACCGTGCTGGTGAGCGCGGTCGAACGCGAACAGTTGCAGCGGGAGGCGCCACAGGTGCGCACGGCGCTGATCTCGAACCTGCACGAGGTCGCCGGCCCCGGCCTGCCGTGGGCGCAGCGCCGCGACCTGGTGTTCGTCGGCGGCTTCCGCCATGCGCCCAACGTAGACGCGGTGCGCTGGTTCCTGCAGGAGGTATTTCCTGCCGTGCGCACGCGTCTGCCGGAGGTGCGCTTCCACTGCATCGGTGCGGACATGCCGGAGGACATCCGCCGCCTCGGCGAGGCCACCGCGGGCGTCGAGTTGCTCGGGCACGTGCCCGACATCGCTGCCTACATGGACGGCATGCGCATCGCCGTGGCGCCGCTACGGTTCGGCGCGGGGGTCAAGGGCAAGGTCAACCTCAGCATGGCCCATGGCCAGCCGGTGGTGGCCACCGCCTGCGCGGTGGAAGGCATGCACCTGCGCGACGGCGAGGACGTGCTGATCGCCGACGACCCCGCCGCGTTCGCCGACGCCATCGCGCAGCTGTACGCCGATCCGGCGCTGTGGCAGCGGCTGGCCGACAACGGCCTGCGCAACATCGAAACCCACTTCTCGCTGGATGCCGCCCGCGCTACGGTGCGCGAGGCGTTCCTGGCCTGAGCCGCGTTGGCGCACCGTCCTCGATCGCGACGGGACTGAAGTCCCTCCCACAATGGTGTTGCGAGCATCGCCGCTATGGCCGGCACCCGGCAGGCGCTGTCGCGCACCCACGTGCGCACTGCAAACCAAGACGCTCGCAGCCCCGGATATACAACCGATCGCCGGAACCTCTCAACACCCCCAGTGGGAGGGACTTCAGTCCCGACGCGCCGCACCATCAGCCTGGGGAAGCTCCCACTTCACTGCGCCCACTAACGCCCCGGACTGAGGCTACGCAAACGGCGCTCGAAGGCGGCCAGCTCCGGGGTCGCCGGATCAATCGCGCGGGCGCGCTGCAACGCCTGCCGCGCGAAGGCGGCATCGCCGCCA
>NZ_AQOI01000628.1:0-1235 GCF_000364665.1 Xanthomonas sp. SHU 199 | reverse complement strand
GGCCGCGCACCCTGGCCCTGCTGGCGGCGCTGCGCCTGGAAGCCGAAGACGATCTCGCCGCTGCCGACAGCGCCTGGCAGGCGTTGGCCACGGCCCGGCCCGACGACAGCGAGGTGCAGTTGCAGGTCGCGCGCATCCAGGCGCAGGCAGGCCACCTGGACGCGGCACGCGATCGCCTGCGTGCGCTGGCGCAGCGCGACCCCGACGACCCGCGGCTGTGGTTGGCGCTGGGCAAGCTGGCGATCCTCAGCGGCAACGCCGCCACCGCGGTGGACGACGACCTGCTGCGCGCGCAACTGCTGTTCCGCCGCGGCCGCGACCTGTATGGCGAAGCGGAGACGGTGAACGCACTGGGCGTGGGCTACGGCCGGCTCGGCCTGGCCCAGCAGGCACAGGCGCAGTACCTGCGCGCGGTGGAGCTGCGCCGGCAGGTCGGCAATCGCCGTGGCGTCGCCACCAGCCTGCGCAACCTGGCGGGCACGCTGAGCATCGGCGGCGCCTTCGCCGAGGCCGAACAGAAACTGCAGCAGGCGCAGGCGCTGTACGTCGAACTCGGCGACCGCGACGGCCAGGCCGCCGCCGCCAACGAACTCGGCCTGCTGGCCGAGGAGCGCGGCGACTACCCGCAGGCGCTGCAGGCGTTCCGCGGCGCGCTGACCGCCTGGCGCGCGATCGGCGATGCGCACGGCGTCGCCGAGACGCTCAACAACATCGGCTTCGCGCATTTCCAGTTGGGCGACCTGGACAGCGCGCAGGCGTTCTGGGAACAGGCCGCGCGCGCCTATGCCGACCTCAACGACGCCACCGGCCGCGTGCGCACCGCGCAGAATCTCGGCCTGCTGGCCACCGCACGCGGCCACTGGACCCAGGCGCAGACCCTGCTGAGCCAAGCGTTGCGCGAGGCCGAGCGCCACCAGATGCTCGAGGAAGTGGCGGTGAGCCGGCGCAACCTGGCCGAACTGGCGTTCTGGCAAGGCCAGCGCGCGGTGGCGCTGACCGAACTGGACCAGGCGCAGCGGCTGTTCCAGCAGAGCCGCGACCAGCGCGGGCAGACCGACATCGCCCTGCTGCGCGCGCAGGTGTGGCTGGCGCTGGACGACCCGGCGCAGGCGCGGCTGGCGCTGCAGCAGGTGCAGCGGCAAGCGCCCGCCTCGGTGTCCAGCGAACAGCGCGCGAGTGCGGCGCTGCTGCAGGCGCAACTGGCCGAACGCGACGGCGATGACGCCGCGGCCGCC
>NZ_AQOI01000627.1:0-948 GCF_000364665.1 Xanthomonas sp. SHU 199 | reverse complement strand
CTGCCGCGGCAGGCGCTGGAGCTGGCCACGCGGCTGGTGCTGGAGCTGGCCGGCGGGCGCGCCGGTCCGGTGGTCGAGGCCGCCTTGCCCGAATTCCTGCCGGCACCGGCACCGATCGCGCTGCGCCGCGCGCGCATCCTGCGCGTGCTCGGCATCGAGATCGCCGACGCCGACGTCGAGCGCATCCTGCGCGCGCTGGGCATGGAGGTGGTCGCCTCGGCCGACGGCTGGCAGGTCACCGCGCCGAGCCGCCGCTTCGACATCGCCATCGAAGAGGATCTGATCGAGGAGCTGGCGCGCATCCACGGCTACGACCGCCTGCCGACCACCTTGCCCGGCGGCGCCACGCGCATCGCCATGGACAGCGAGACCCAACTGGACGAGCGCAGCGTGCGCCGGCAGTTGCTGGCGCGCGATCTGCTGGAAACCATCAACTACGCCTTCGTCGATGCCGCGCTGCTGGACCAGTGGGGCCTGCACGACGGGCGCGTGGCCCTGGCCAATCCGCTCAGCGCCGAACTGGCGGTGATGCGTCCGTGGCTGCTGCCTGGGCTGGTCGCCGCGCTGGGCCGCAACGCCGCGCGCCAGGCCGGGCGCGTGCGCCTGTTCGAACTGGGCAAGGTGTTCGCCGCGGCGGCGGAAGCCGGCGCCGCGCCGACCGAAACCCAGCGGGTGGCGGCGGCGGTGTGCGGCGATGCCGACGCCCTGCAATGGGGCCTGCCGGCGCGCAAGGTCGATTTCCACGACCTCAAGGGCGACCTGGACGCCTTGGCCGCGGCCTCCAGCGCACGCCTGGACTACCGGCCGTCGACGCAT
Source organism: Xanthomonas sp. SHU 199 (assembly GCF_000364665.1). Classification (NCBI taxonomy): domain Bacteria; kingdom Pseudomonadati; phylum Pseudomonadota; class Gammaproteobacteria; order Lysobacterales; family Lysobacteraceae; genus Xanthomonas; species Xanthomonas sp. SHU 199. Next base: position 132 of record NZ_AQOI01000627.1, on the reverse strand, counting down.
CCGTTCGTGCATCCGACCCGGTCGGCCGACGTCTATCGCGACGACGTGCGGATCGGCTGGATCGGCCAACTGCATCCGCGGCTGCTGCAGGCGATGCAGATCGACGTCGATGTGCTGGCGTTCGAGCTGGAC
>NZ_AQOI01000626.1:0-15384 GCF_000364665.1 Xanthomonas sp. SHU 199 | reverse complement strand
CGCGTGCCCTGCCGCGCGCCGCCGAGCTGTCGCGGTTCCCGTCGGTGCGCCGCGACCTGGCGGTCGTGGTGCCGGACGCGGTGAGTTGGGCGGCGCTGGCGCGCAGCGTGCGCGCGGCGGTGGGGCCCTTGCTGCGCGAGGTCGTGCTGTTCGACCGCTACGTCGGTGCGGGGGTCGAGGCTGGTTGCAAGAGTCTCGCTATGGGCTTGATTTTGCAGGACAACACGCGCACTCTGACAGACCGCGACGTGGAGGCGGTGGTCGCCGATGCGGTGGCCGCGCTGGCGCGGGAACACGACGCGCGGATGCGTGGTTGAGAAGGACAGGGGATAGCAGGGCGATGGCGTTGACCAAAGCGGAAATGGCCGAGCGGTTGTTCGACGAAGTCGGGCTGAACAAGCGCGAGGCCAAGGAATTCGTCGATGCGTTCTTCGACGTGCTGCGCGATGCGCTCGAGCAGGGGCGGCAGGTGAAGCTGTCCGGTTTCGGCAACTTCGACCTGCGCCGCAAGAACCAACGGCCCGGCCGCAATCCCAAGACCGGCGAAGAGATCCCGATTTCGGCGCGGACGGTGGTGACCTTCCGCCCCGGACAGAAGCTCAAGGAGCGAGTGGAGGCTTATGCTGGACCCGGGCAGTAACCGCGAACTTCCGCCGATTCCGGCCAAGCGCTACTTCACCATCGGTGAGGTCAGCGAGCTGTGCGACGTCAAGCCGCATGTGCTGCGCTACTGGGAGACCGAATTCCCCAGCCTGGAACCGGTCAAGCGGCGCGGCAACCGGCGCTACTACCAGCGCCACGACGTGCTGATGGTGCGGCAGATCCGCAGCCTGCTGTACGAACAGGGCTATACCATCGGCGGCGCGCGCCTGCGCCTGGAAGGCGAGGGTGCCCGCCAGGAATCGGCGCTGAGCAACCAGATCATCAAGCAGGTGCGGCAGGAGCTGGAAGAAGTCCTGCAGTTGCTGCGGCGGTGAGCCATGGTGGTGCTGCTGCCGCTAGGAATGGCCGCGGCAAACCCGCTATAATCGCCAGCTCGCCGCAAGGCGGGTCCGCCATGACGGCGGAGACGCAACACACCGGGGTATAGCGCAGCCTGGTAGCGCACTAGTCTGGGGGACTAGTGGTCGTCGGTTCGAATCCGGCTACCCCGACCATCTTTCGAAGGCCCATGTCTGCGACATGGGCCTTTTTGTTTGGGCGCGTCGGATCGGCGGCGCGCGTATGGCCGATGTGGGGAATGGGGTGCCCGCCGGGATGGCAATGCGTGTCGGTATCGCGACATAGGGCGATCTGTATCGGCGCAGGGAGGCGGGCGCGTCGCCGTAGACAAAATGCGCGGGATTGCGCTGTCCCGCGACGAGGTCGTCGCCGCACCAGAGCGGAAAGCCCCATGGGAACTGGGAGCTACGCAGCGTCAATGCATTGACATTGATCACGTTAACATCGCGTCGATGGAACGTTCACGGGTCCTTGCTACGCTGAATAGCCGGACATGTAGTTGAACCCTCGCGTTACTGCGTCAAAAAAATGTCGGGTAACGCCTTGGTGGCGGCAGATGCCTGTGCCATAGTGCGTTGCAACACGAAGCTTCGCTGTTGGCCAGGGCCGTTCTTCCCAGGCAGGAATTGACACCGCAATCATCCTCCGACCGGGAACGGAACCCTGGCCGGCTGGGGGAGTGCGGCGCTTCGAAAACCAATCGACAGAGGGCATCAGCATCGCGCATGGGTAAACTTTCCGTGACCTTCCACTGGGCGCTGGCCCTGTTCTGCCTGGGGCTGCTGTCTGCATGCAGCAGCGGGCCGGCGATGCGTACCGATCTGCCGGCGGGCGATCCGCTTGCCGCTTCAATGGGCAAGCCGGAATACCTGCTCGGCCCGGGCGACCTGCTCACGGTCAAGGTGTTCCAGGTCGATGACCTGGAACGGCAGGTGCGGGTCGACAACGAGGGCCGCATCTCGCTGCCGCTGATCGGCGACGTGAAGGCCGCCGGCTCCAGCGTCAATGCGCTGCAGAAGGAGATCGCCGACCGCTACCGCAATGGCTATCTGCAGAACCCGCAGGTGTCGGTGCTGGTCGACGAGTTCACCGGCAACCGGGTCACGGTCACCGGCGCGGTCAGCGAGCCGGGCATCTATCCCATCCAGGGCTCCGCCTTGACCCTGCAGCAGGCGCTGTCGCTGGGCAAGGGCGTCAGCGACGTGGCCAGCCGCGGCAATGTGGTGGTGTTCCGCACCGTCGGTGGACAGAAGATGCTGGCGCGTTTCGATCTGCGCGAGATCCAGAAGGGCGCCGCGCCGGATCCGGCGATCTACGGCGGCGACATCGTGGTGGTGTACCGCTCCGATGCGCTGGTATTGCTGCGCACCGTGGTGCAGCTGACCCCGTTCGTGATGGTCTGGAGGGCCTACCGATGAGCGCCTCCACCTTGCCTCCCGTTTCCGCGCCGCGCCCGCGTCCTGTGGGCACGCCGCTGAGCCCGGCCGACATCGGCCTGCTGGATTACTGGAATGCGCTGTACCGGCAGCGTTGGCTGATCGTCGGCATCACCGGGGCAGTCGTCCTGCTGGCGTTGCTGGTCCTCCTGCTGATGACGCCCAAGTACCGCGCCACCAGCGTGCTGCAGATCGAGCGCGAATCGCTCAACGTCGCCAATGTCGCCAACCTGATGCCGGTGGAATCGCCGCAGGATCGCGACTTCTACCAGACCCAGTACGAACTGCTCGGCAGCCGGTCGCTGGCGCGGCAGGTGATCCGCGAGGCCAAGCTGACCGAGGCGCCGGCGTTCAAGCCGCTGGTCGACGAAGCCCTGGAGAAGCTGCAGGACAACGGCGACGGGCGTGCGCCGACGCCGCAGGCGCGCGCCGCCGCGGCGGAGAACGCGCTGGTCGGCCCGGTGCTGGATGCGTTGACCATCGAGCCGGTGCGCGACTCGCGGCTGGTGCGGATCAACTTCGATTCGCCCGACCGCGTGCTGGCCACGCGCGTGGCCAACACCTACGCCAAGATGTTCATCGCCTCGACCCAGGAACGCCGGCTGCAGGCGTCCTCGTTCGCCGCGCGCTACCTGTCCGAACGCCTGGCGCAGCTGCGCGACAAGGTCGAGGAGTCGGAGAAGAACGCGGTCGACTATTCCAGCCAGGAACAGATCGTGTCGATGGGCGAGGACAAGCCCTCGCTGCCGACGCAGAACATGAGCGAACTGAATGTGCGCCTGGCCGCGGCGCAGGATGCGCGGATCAAGGCCGAGGCGGCCTGGCGCCAGGCCGGCATCGGCGACGGCATGGGCCTGCCGCAGGTGGTCAGCAACCCGTTGATCCAGAATCTGCGCGCCGAGCAGGCCAAGATGACCGCCGACTACCAGCAGAAGCTGGCGACGTTCCAGCCCGGCTACCCGGAGATGCAGCGCCTGCAGAACCAGATCGCCGAGACCAAGCGGCAGATCGCCGACGAGGTCGCCAACATCCGCAGCGCGTTGAAGAACGACTATGAATCGGCGCGTCAGCAGGAAACCTTGCTGGCCGACCGCATCGCCGCCCTGAAGAACGACGAACTGGACCTGCAGACCCGCAGCATCCGCTACACCATGCTGCGCCGCGAGGCCGATACCAACCGCCAGCTCTACGACGCGCTGCTGCAGCGCTACAAGGAGATCGGCGTGGTCGGCAACGTGGGCACCAACAACATTTCGATCGTCGACCGCGCCGATGTGCCGGGCAAGCCGAGTTCGCCGAAGAAGCTGCTCGGCCTGGCGCTGGCCTTCGTGTTCGGCCTGTTCCTGGCGGTGGCGGTGGCGCTGGTGCGCTACTTCATCCGCGAGGCCGAAGCCGCGGCGGCGGCATCGGCGTGATGTCGCGGTGCCATGGCGCGCCGCACCGCGCGAGGCGCGGGTGCGTGCCGCACCGCACACAACGGCATCGGTTCGACGCACAGTCTTCAGTGAGGTGATACGTGGTTCAGCTAGGCAATGAGGTGCTCCATTATTTTCCAGCGCGGTTGTACGAAGACGTTGTTCTGTTGAAGTAATCACGGGCTGCCGTGGACCTGGGGTCGGCGAGGGAGGCGCCGCAGCGGTCCACAGGCAGGCGAAATCGAGGCCCGGCGGCGTCGCATGTTCCCCCGCATGCCGATCGACCGGGTTTGGATAGGAATCCCGATCATGCTTTTGGCAGACCTGAGTAGCGCCACCTATACGACCTCCTCGCCGCGCATGTTGTCCAAGTACGCGGCCGCGGCAGACATCCTGTTGCGCGTGTCCGACCTGACCGTCATGGTCGGCGGCGCGTTGCTCACCCACCGGTTGCTGTTCGGCACCTGGATGCCGGAACCGGCCTACCGGGTGGCGATCGGCACCACCCTGCTGTACGCGGTGATCTGCTTCGCGCTGTTCCCGCTGTACCGCAGCTGGCGCGGGCGTGGCCTGCTGCGCGAGATGATGGTGTTGAGCCTGGCCTGTGGCGGCGTGTTCGCCCTGTTCGCCATGCATGCCTTCGTGGTGCAGTTCGGTCAGCAGGTCTCGCGCCTGTGGATCGGCACCTGGTTCGTCACCAGCCTGGCGACGCTGCTGCTCTCGCGCACCCTGGTGCGCGGCGTGCTCAACCGGCTGCGCTCGGAAGGCGTGGACGTGCAGCGCGTGGTCGTGATTGGCCTGCGCCATCCGGTGGTGAAGATCCACAACTACCTGAGCCGCAATCCCTGGGTGGGCATGCAGGTGGTGGGCTACTTCAGCAGCGACTACGACCTGTCGGTGGCCGACCATCCGCAGAAGCTGCAGTGCCTGGGCGAGGGAACCGCCGACGCGCTGATCGACTACCTCGACGACCACCAGGTCGAGCAGGTGTGGATCTCGTTGCCGCTGGGCGAGCGCGACCACATCAAGCAGCTGCTGCAGCGCATGGACCGCTATCCGATCCAGGTCCGGTTGATTCCCGATCTGTTCGACTTCGGTATGCTCAACCAGTCCGGCGACCAGATCGGCAACGTACCGGTGATCAACCTGCGCCAGGGCGGCGTGGACCGCAACACTTACTTCGTGGTCGCCAAGGCGCTGCAGGACAAGCTGGTGGCGCTGGCCGCACTGGCCGTGCTGTGGCCGCTGATGCTGGCGATCGCGGTGGGCGTGAAGCTGAGCTCGCCGGGTCCGGTGTTCTTCCGCCAGCGCCGCCACGGCCTGGGCGGGCGCGAGTTCTACATGTACAAGTTCCGCTCCATGCGCGTGCAGCAGGAGCCCAGCGACGTGGTGGTGCAGGCCACGCGCGGCGACAGCCGGGTGACCCGCTTCGGCGCGTTCCTGCGCCGCACCAGCCTGGACGAGCTGCCGCAGCTGTTCAACGTGCTCGGTGGCAGCATGTCGGTGGTCGGCCCGCGTCCGCACGCGGCGCAGCACAACACCCACTACGAGAAGCTGATCCACCATTACATGCAGCGGCACTACGTCAAGCCGGGGATCACCGGCTGGGCGCAGGTGAACGGCTTCCGCGGCGAGACGCCGGAACTGCGCACGATGAAGAAGCGCATCCAGTACGACCTGGACTACATCCGCCGCTGGTCGTTGTGGCTGGACACGCGGATCATCGTGCTGACCGCGTTCAAGGTGCTCGGGCAGAAGACCGCCTACTGATGCGCCCGATGCGTCTTCTTCCCGCCGACCGTGTACAGCGCCGGCGCCGCCTCCGCGTCGCCGTCGTTCCCGTGCTGCCTGCGTCGAATGACGTGGCGCGCGACACGTTTCTGCCGCGCGTGACGGCAGCCGATGGCCGCGTTGGCGTGCAACGCGCCGCCGCCGCAGCGAGGTGCGCATGCTGAGCGTGCCGGACATGCCGCTGCGCGAGCAGCGCCGCAACCTGCTGATCGAGCTGGTGCTGTTGTTCGCCGTCGGCTACAACTTCGTGCTGGCCGTGATCAACGCCAAGGTGTTCCGGGTCAGCCCGGCGATGACCTATGCGGTGGAACTGGCGGTCTATGCGGCGTGTTTCCTGCTTGGCATGCGCGCGCTGGACCGCAAGCGCATGGCGATGGTGTTCACCGGCATCGCGCTGCTGGCGCTGCTGATGCTGGTGCGCCTGTTCATGGCGTGGACGCTGGATCCGAAGTTCTTCCGCGATGCGCTGATCCCGTTCGCCTTCCTGATGCTCGGCGCGGCCTATACCGGCTCGCTGCCGCGCATGTTCGTGCGCATGGCGCTGCTTGTGTCGCTGGTGGCGGTGTTCGAACTGGCGCTGCCCAAGGTCTACGGCGACGTGGTCAACCCCAAGAGCTATTTCGTCAACGCGCGCGGCGCCAGCGCGTCGAGCTTCTGGAATCAGGACAGCAACCTGTTCGTCAGTGCGACACGGCCGGGGGCGCGCAACTTCCTGCCGTCGTCGAACCTGCCGCGCGCCTCCTCGGTATTCATCGAGCCGGTGACGATGGGCAACTTCATCATCTTCTTCACCGCGATCCTGCTGACCTTCTGGCGCTGGATGCGGCCGTTGGCGATCGTCGCCTCGGTGGCGATGATCGGCTTCCTGATCGTGGCCTCGGACGGGCGTCTGGCCGCCGGTACCTGCGTGATGATGGCGCTGCTGAGCCCGTTGCTGCTGCGCATGGACCAGCGCCTGGGCTTCTTGATCTTCTTCGCGGTGATGGGCGGGGCGTGGCTGCTGGTCTGGGCCTCGGGCATCCAGAGCTACGAGGACACCACGCTGGGGCGGGTGTTCTTCACCGTCGATTCGATCCGCAGGATGAGCGCCGATGCGTGGATGGGGCTGGACGTGGACCAGCCGTACCGCTACTTCGACAGCGGCATCGCCTACTTCATCTCCTCGCAGTCGGTGCTCTTGGTGCTGGCGTTCCTGCTGGCGTACTCGTTCGCGATGCTGATGCGCACCATCGAAGGGCAGCTGTTCAAGAACCTGCTGATCTTCGCCTTCTCGCTGAGCCTGCTGGTTTCCAACGGCTATTTCTCGATCAAGACCGCGGCGCTGTGGTGGTTCGTGTGCGGGTGCCTGTGGCAGATGGCGCCGCGCCTGCGCGATGCGTCCGCGCTGCCTGCGGGGCCGGGCCCGGTCTCGCGCATCCCGGCGGTGCCGGCATGAGCGCGCCCGCCACGGCCGTCTCCGCGTCCGTGCCGGCGCAGGGGCGCAGCGCACGGGCGAGCGCGCCGCGCGATATGCGCATCGATGCGGCCAAGGCGATCGCGATCCTGCTGGTGGTGTTCGGCCATGCCAAGGGCATTCCGCACGCCTACGTGATCCTGGCCTACAGCTTCCACGTGCCGATGTTCTTCCTGTTGTCGGGCTGGGTCGGCGAGGCCTTCGGCAATCGCCCGCTGAGCCTGGCCACGGTCGGCAAACTGGCGCGCAGCCTGTTGTTGCCCTATGTGGCGTTCTTCTTCGTTGCCTACGCGTACTGGATGCTGACCCGGCACATCGGCAGCAAGGCGCAACTGTGGGGCGACCGGCCGTGGTGGGAGCCGCTGCTGGGCCTGGTCAGCGGCATCGGGCCCAAGCTCTACGTGATGCCCGCGCTGTGGTTCCTGCCTGCGCTGTTCGTGACCACGCTGGCGTATCTGGCGCTGCGTCGGACGCTGTCGTTGCCGGTGCTGGCCGGGCTGTCGTTGCCGCTGGCCTGGGGCTGGGCGTGCTGGTTCCCGGGGCAGGACATGCGCCTGCCGTTCTCCCTGGACGTGCTGCCGGTGGCGCTGTGCTTCTTCGCGATCGGCGCGCTCGCCTCGACGCGGGCGCAGTGGTGGCCGGCACGGCCGGCCGGCAATGCGCTGGCGGCGGTGCTGCTGGGCGCGGCCTGGTTCGCGATCGCCTGGCACAACGGCCGCGTGGACGTGAACATGCTCAAGTTCGGCGCTTCCCCGCTGGGGTTCCTCGCCGCCAGCCTGCTCGGCAGCGCCATGGCGCTGTGCGTCGCCGGGCTGGTGCGGCACTGGGGCTGGCTGCAGTGGATCGGGCGCAACACCTTGCTGATCCTGTGCACGCACACCTTGTTGTTCTCGGTGATGGCCGGCGTCGCCGCCCGCACCGGTCTGGTCCGCGGCGATGCGTGGGGACCGGCCTGGGCAGTGTCGGTGAGCGTGCTGGCGGTGCTGGCCAGCGTGCCGATCCGCGCGGTGCTGGTGCGGGTCGCGCCGTGGATGATCGGCGTGCGCCGCAGCGCGGTTGCGGGAGCGACGGCATGACGGCGGCGTTGCGGGCCGCGCACGGGCTTGATGGAGGCCGGGCATGAAGGTGGTGCATGTGGTGCGCCAGTTCCATCCGTCGGTCGGCGGCATGGAGGAGGTGGTGCTGAATATCGCGCGCCGCCATCTGCAGCAGGGCCGCGACCAGGTCGAAGTGGTGAGCCTGGAGCGGGTGTTCACCGATCCGCAGCAACGCCTGGCCCCGCGCGACAGCCATCAGGGCGTCCCGATCGTGCGCTTGCCGTATCGTGGTTCCTCGCGCTATCCGCTGGCGCCGTCGGTGCTGTCGGCAGTGCGCGGCGCCGATCTGCTGCACGTGCATGGCATCGACTTCTTCTACGACTTCCTGGCCCTGACCCGGCCGCTGCACCGTGTGCCGATGATCGTGTCCACCCATGGCGGTTTCTTCCATACCACCTATGCCTCGCGCCTGAAGATGCTCTGGTTCAAGACCCTCACCCGTGCCTCGGCGCTCGCCTATGCGCGGGTGGTGGCGACCAGCGAGAACGACGGGCAACTGTTCTCGCAGGTGGTCGCGCCGCAGCGGCTGCGGGTGATCGAGAACGGGGTGGACGTGGACAAGTTCGCCGGGCAGGGCAGCGCCACGCCGGGGCGCACGCTGATCTACTTCGGGCGCTGGTCGGTCAACAAGGGCCTGCTGGAGACCCTGGACCTGGTGCGCGCGCTGGCCGCGCAGGATCCGGCCTGGCAACTGATCGTGGCCGGGCGCGAGTACGACTTCAGCGTGGCCGACCTGCAGCAGGCGATCGCCGAGCGCGGCCTGCAGCAGCGGGTACGCCTGCAGGTGGCGCCGACGCAGGCGCAACTGGCGCAGTTGCTCGGCAGCGCGCAGTACTTCGTCTGCCTGTCGCGGCACGAGGGATTCGGCCTGGCCGCGGTGGAAGCGATGAGCGCGGGACTGCTGCCGATCCTCAGCGACATTCCGCCGTTCGCGCGCCTGCAGCGCGAGTCGGGGCAGGGCGTGCTGGTCGATCCGGCCGATGCGCAGGCGGCCGCGGCCACGGTGCGTGCCTTCGCCGCCGGCACCGATGCGGACTTCGCCGCGCAGCGCGCAGCGGCGATGGCCTACGCGCATCGCTACGACTGGGACCGCGTGGTCGGCGCCTATCTGGACGAATACCGCCTGGCGCTGGGCGGTGCGGAGGGCGGCCGATGAGCGGCGAGAGCCAGCGCCACGGCACGTCGCAGCAGGCCGCGCCGGCAGTCACCGTGCTGCTGTCCACCGAGCGCCCGACCGCGACCACCAATCCCTACCTGACCCAGCTCTATGCGGCGCTGCCGCCGCAGGTGAAACTGCGCTTCTTCTCGATGCGCGCGGCGCTGCTGTCGCGCTACGACGTGCTGCACCTGCACTGGCCGGAGTACCTGCTGCGGCATCGCACGGCGCTCGGCACGCTGGCCAAGCAGTTCTGTGTCGCCGTTCTGCTGCTGCGCCTGCGCCTGGCCGGCGTGCCGCTGGTGCGCACCCTGCACAACGTGGCGCCGCACGAGGACAAGGGCTGGCGCGAACGCCTGCTGCTGCGCTGGATCGACCGCCAGACCGCGCGCTGGATCCGCATCAATGCGACCACGCCCGCACGCGCGCCGGGCACCGACACCATCCTGCACGGCCATTACCGCGACTGGTACGCGCCGCTGCCGCAACCGCCGCGGGTGCGCGGGCGCCTGCTGCACTTCGGGCTGCTGCGACCGTACAAGGGCGTGGAGACGTTGATCGCGACGTTCGGCGCATTGCCCGATCCGCAACTCAGCCTGCGCATCGCCGGCAACCCGATCGATGCGCAGATCCGCGGCGTGGTCGAGCGCGCCTGCGCCGAGGACCCGCGGATCAGTGCACGCCTGCAGTATGTGGAAGACGCGGTGCTGGCGCAGGAGATCGGCGAGGCGGAACTGGTGGTGCTGCCGTACCGGCAGATGCACAACTCCGGCACCCTGCTGCTGGCGCTGTCGCTGGCGCGCCCGGTGCTGGCGCCGTGGAGCGAGGCCAATGCCGCCATCGCCGACGAAGTCGGCGCGCAGTGGGTGCAGCTGTACCGGGGCGAGCTGGATGCAGCGCAACTGGCGCAGGCCCTGGCGCAGGCGCAGCAGGTGCCGGCCGATGCCGTGCCGGACCTGTCGCGGCGCGACTGGAACGGCATCGGCCTGCAGCACTACCGCAGCTATCTGCAGGCGCTGACCGCGCGCCGCGGGGAGGACGCATGAGCAGCGCCGAGACCCCGCGGCCGGCAGCGCCGCAGCCCGGACTGGGCGCGCGCGCCGCTGGCGGCGCGGCGGTGACCATGGCCGGGCAACTGGCCAAGATGGTGGTGCAGTTCGGCGGCATCATTCTGCTGGCGCGGCTGCTGACGCCCTACGACTACGGCCTGATGGCGATGGTGACGGCGATCGTCGGCATGGCCGAGATCCTGCGCGACTTCGGCCTGTCCTCGGCGGCGATCCAGGCCAAGCACGTCAGCCGCGAGCAGCGCGACAACCTGTTCTGGATCAACAGCGGCATCGGCCTGGCGTTGGCGATCGTGGTGTTCCTGTCCTCGTCGTGGATCGCGCACTTCTACCGTGAGCCGGCCTTGCTCGGCATCTCGCAGGCGCTGGCGGTGACCTTCCTGTTCAACGGCATGACCACGCAGTACCGCGCGCACCTGAGCCGCGCGCTGCGCTTCGGCCAGGTCTCGCTGAGCGATGTCGGCGCGCAGGTGCTGGGCCTGCTGGCCGGCGTCGGCGTGGCCCTGGCCGGCTACGGCTACTGGGCGCTGGTCTGGCAGCAGGTGGTGCAGGCGCTGGTCAATCTGCTGATCGCCGGCGCCTGCGCGCGCTGGCTGCCGCGCGGCTACCGGCGCGATGCGCCGATGCGCACCTTCCTGAGCTTCGGCTGGAACCTGATGGCGGCGCAGTTGCTCGGCTATGCCAGCCGCAACGTCGGCCAGGTGATCATCGGCCACCGCATCGGCGCCGAGGCGCTGGGCCTGTACAACCGCGCGTTCCAGCTGCTGATGATGCCGCTGAACCAGATCAATGCACCGGCCACCTCGGTGGCGCTGCCGGTGTTGTCGCAGCTGCAGGACGATCCGCCGCGCTTCGGCAACTTCCTGCTGCGCGGGCAGACGGTGATGGTGCACCTGATCGTGGCGCTGTTTTCCTTCGCCTGCGCGCTGGCGATGCCGCTGATCGTGCTGGTGCTGGGCGAGCAGTGGCGGCCGGCGGTGCCGCTGTTCCAAGTTTTGACCCTCGGCGGCATCTTCCAGACCGCCTCCTACGCCACGTACTGGGTGTTCCTGGCGCTGGGCCTGATGCGTCAGCAACTGGTGTATTCGGTGGTCGGGCGGGTGATGCTGATCGCCTGCATCTTCGCCGGCTCGCTGTGGGGCGTGATGGGCGTGACCGTGGGCTACACGCTGGGCTTGCTGGTGATGTGGCCGCTGTCGGTGATCTGGATCGCGCGCATCGCGCCGCAGATCCCGGCCTGGGAGTTGTTCAACAACGCCTTGCGCGCGGTGCTCGGCTACGGCGTCTGCGGCGTTGCCGCGTACTTCGCCGCACAGCAGTGGGGTGGCGCGTCGTTGTGGCTGCAACTGATCGTCGGCGCGGTGGCGATGGCGCTGGGCTGCCTGCTGGTATTCGCGCTGTGGCCGGCGTTCCGCCGCGATGTGTTGGCGATCCTGCAGATGCGTACGCTGTTGCGTCAGGCGCGGGGGCCGCGATGAACGCCGGACTGCCGCGTCTTTCTTTCCCTTCCATCCGCCTAGGAGCGAGCGCATGAGCGATTCTTCCGCAGCGGCGCTGCCCGCATCGGCACCGGCCGCGGCCACCAGTGGGCGTGCGCCGTGCTATCTGGTGCTGTCGGCGCACGACTACCGCACGCCGCGTCGCGCCAACATCCACTTCATTGCCGACGAGCTGGCCAAGCGCGGCCCCACGCGGTTCTTCTCGCTGCGCTACAGCCTGCTGTCGCGGCTCAAAGGCGACCTGCGCCTGCCGCTGGACGCCACCGCCAACCAGGTGGTCCGCCACAACGGCGTGGACTGCTACCTGTGGCGCGCGCTGCTGCATCCGTTCAACACCCGGCGGCGCTGGCTGCGGCCGCTGGAAGACCTGATGTTCAAGGTCTACGCGGCGCGCGCGCCGGCCACGCTGATCCGCTGGATGCGCGAGGCCGACGTGATCGTGTTCGAGAGCGGCATCGCGGTGGCCTTCATCGCGCTGGCGGCGCGGATCAACCCGACCGCACGCAAGGTGTACCGCGCCTCCGACGGCTTGAGCACGATTAACGTCGCCGACTACATCGAGCGCGAATTCGACCGCGTGGCGCAGAGCCTGGACGTGATCGCACTGGTGTCGCCGGCGATGGCCGAGGAGGTCGCCAGCCGCCACAACGTGTACCACGTCGGCCACGGCGTGGACCACGATCTGCACACGTTGGGCGACCCGTCGCCGTACGGCGAGGGCATCCATGCGGTGGCGGTGGGCTCGATGCTGTTCGATCCCGATTTCTTCGTCGCCGCCAGCCGCGCCTTTCCGCAGGTCACCTTCCACGTGATCGGCTCGGGCATGGGGCGCGCGCCGGGCTATGGCGACAACGTGGTGGTGTACGGCGAGATGAAGCACGCCGAGACCATCCGCTACATCAAGCACGCCCGCTTCGGCATCGCCCCGTACGCGTCCGAGCAGGTGCCGGCGTATCTGGCCGACAGTTCGATGAAGCTGCTGCAGTACGACTTCTTCGGCCTGCCGGCCGTCTGCCCCAATGCCGTGGTCGGCCGCTATCCGTCGCGCTTCGGCTACACCCCGGGCGACGAGGCATCGATCGTCGCCGCGATCGGGCAGGCGCTGCAGGCGCCGCACGTGCGCCATCGGCAGTGCCTGAGCTGGTCCGACACCACTGACCGGGTGCTGGACCCGGCCGCCTACCCGGAGACCCGTCTGTTCGCCGACGGCGTGGCCTGAGTCCACGCCCCGGCTTGTCCGCCGTACACCCCGCGCAACCAAGGAGGACCGATGTCCGCATTGCAAAAATGGATCGATTACGAAGAGCGCCGGGCGCTGTTCTGGTGGAAGCCGAAGAACGGCGAGATCAACGTCGGCGATCATCTTTCCAAGATCATCGTCTCCAACGTGCTCGGCCAGCGCGACCGCACCTTGCTGGACAAGCGCGACAAGCGCACGCGGCTGATCGCGATCGGGTCGGTGCTGCATTTCGCCCGCGATGGCGACACCGTGTGGGGCAGCGGCGTCAACGGCAAGATTCCCGCCGACCGCCATACCTTCCGCCAGCTCGACGTGCGTGCGGTGCGCGGCCCCAAGACCCGCGCGTTCCTGCGCGAGCGCGGCCTGCAGGTGCCGGAGGTCTACGGCGACCCGGGTCTGCTGATGCCGTTGTTCTTCCCGCGCGAGGCGCTGTTGGCGCCATCGGCGCGGCAGCCGTTCCTGGTGGTGCCGCACTTCAACGAACCGTTGGACAAGTATGCGCAGTACAAGGACCACCTGGTGCTGCCGAATCGCCAGCCGGCCGCCTTCGTGCGGCAATTGCTCGGCGCCGACCTGGTCGTGTCCAGTTCCCTGCACGGACTGATCCTGGCCGAGGCCTACGGCGTGCCGTCGGTGTACCTGGACTGGGGCAACGGCGAGGACCGCTTCAAGTACGACGACTACTACGCCGGCACCGGCCGCGGCCGCTGGCATGCCGGGCACACGGTGGAGGAATGCGTGGCGCTGGGCGGCAATACCGTGTTCGACCTGGCCGCGGTGCAACGCGGCCTGCTGGAGAGCTTTCCGCATGACCTCTGGTGAGCGCGCGACCGGCGAGGTGCTGGCGCTGGGCGGCTATCCGATCCTGCGCAGCACCGAGACCGAGTTCGTTGCCGCGTTGCTGCAGGCGCTGGCGCGCGGCGAGCGCCGCCAGGTGTTCTTCGCCAACACCAATTTCGTGGTGCAGTGCCAGGCCCTGCGCGAGCGCCTGGCCGCGGCGGACGTATGCATCGTCAACGACGGCATCGGCATGGACCTGGGCGCGCTGCTGGTGCACGGCCGCCGCTTCGCCGGCAACCTCAACGGCACCGATCTGATTCCGGCGCTGTGCCGGCAGAGTCCGCGTCCGCTGCGCTTCTTCCTGCTCGGCGGCCGTCCCGGCGTGGCCGATGCCGCGGCGCAGACCTTGCGGCAGTCGCTGGGGCAGCAGGTGGTCGGTACCTGCGACGGCTATGCCGAGTTCGCCGCGGCCGGCGACGGGCTGGCCGCGCGTATCAACGCCAGCGACGCCGACGTGCTGCTGGTGGCGTTCGGCAATCCGCTGCAGGAGCGCTGGCTGCTGCAGCAGGCGGGGCAACTGCAGGTGCCGCTGGCGTTCGGCGTGGGCGCGCTGCTGGACTTCCTGTCCGGCACCGCCCGGCGTGCCCCGGCCTGGGTGCGCCGGCTGCGCCTGGAATGGATCTACCGCCTGCTGCGCGAGCCGCGGCGCCTGCTCAAGCGGTACAGCTGGGATCTGCTGGTGTTCTTCGCGCTGTGCCTGCGGCATGGCAGGCGGCTGGGCGCCACGCCGCCTGCACGGGACTCGCTGCGCCCCTCGTGACGTCGAGCGGCCGCCGCCGAGGAAATGGCGCGGCCTGACATCCGCACGGCCACGCGCCGGATTAGACTGGACGCATGTCCAGCGCTGCCGCTTTCCGAATCGCCGCCTTGGTGCGCGACCTGTCGCTGCTGCCGCACCCGGAAGGCGGGCGCTACGCGCGCGTGCATACCTCGGCCTTGACCGTGCAGCACGAGCAGACGCTGCGCCCGGCCTGCACCGCCATCCGCTTCCTGCTGGCGCAGGGCGAAGTCAGCAATTGGCACCGCATCGATGCCGACGAGACCTGGCAATGGGAAGAGGGCGGGGCACTGGAACTGCTGGGCTTCGATCCGCAGCATGGCCTGCAGCGCTACCGCCTGGATGCCAGCGAGCGCGGTGGCATGCCGTCGGTGGTGATCGCGGCCGGCACCTGGCAGGCCGCGCGTCCGCTGGCCGACTATTGCCTGATGCGCTGCGTGGTGGCGCCGGGGTTCCTGTGGGAGCGCTTCGAGCTGCTGGCGGACACCGACCCGCTGGCCACGCACCTGCCGAAGCTGGCGGACTGATGCCGGGGCGGCGCGGGGTGCGCGCGGCGACCGCGCCGGGGACCGTGGCGCGCAGGCTCGGCTCGGCGTTGTGCCTGGCGGCG
>NZ_AQOI01000625.1:0-1072 GCF_000364665.1 Xanthomonas sp. SHU 199 | reverse complement strand
CACGCCGGCGCCGGCCTCGGCATGCGCCTCGGCGGTGAAGCGCGGGCCGAGGCCGCGCCGCCAGCTGGCGCTGCCGACGGTGTCGCCGGCATAGGCGAAATCGGCGACGCCGTACGCCTCGCGCACCCGGCCCAGCGCCAGCGACCAGTCGGTCAGCCCGCTGGCCAGCAAGTCCTGGGTCGCATAGAACGGAAAGGCCAGCGAGCGGGTGCGGCCGTACGCGTCGGTGATCACCACCTGGGCGTTGCCGGCACCGTCCACGCCCGGCGCGGCGGACAGCTGGAACGGCCCGGCCGGCAGCTGCGCGCCGTACTGGCGGATGCCGTTGAAGTACAGGTCCACGCTGGACGGCACCGCCACTTCGCCGAGGAACTCCGGCAACGGGGTGGTCGCGCGATACGGCTGCAGGCCGAAGTCGCTGCCCACCCGCACGCCGCCCAGGCGCACGGTGCGGCTCCAACTGGTGCTGCTGCTGAAGGTGTCGCCCAGCACCACGCTGGTCATGCGCTCGGGCAGCGACCACTGCCATTGCGTGTCCAGGCGGATCGTCTGGGCACGCCAGTCCTGCTGCGGCTCGCGGTACACGCGGCCGACGAAGGACTGCCGCAGCAGGCCCTGGCCCAGACCGAACACGCGCAGTTCGCCGCTGGCGGTGAGATTGCTGGCGCCGCCCTGGCGGCTGGCGTAGAGGTCGTAGTCGAGCAGTGCGCCGGGTGAACTGGTCGCCGCCAGCGACGGCACGCCGCCGCGCGCGTCGATGCGGGTGGTGGCGACGTCCAGCAGCGCCACCGGCGCGTCGATCGTCACCTGCTGCAGGCTGGCGTCGTAGCGGAAGCGCACGCCGTCCAGGTCGCCCAGGGCGATCGCCGCGCTGGCGTCGCTGCCGTCCACGCGCAGGCCGAGCTGGCGCAGGGTGGCGGCGCTGGCGCGCAGTTGCTCGCCGTCGCGCTGGAACTGGAACAGGCCGGGCTGGCGGGTCTGGTTCAGGGTGACCTCCAGGTACAGGGTCTCCTGCGCCGGAGCGGTCGCCTCGGGCCGGGGTGGGGGCTGCGGCTGGGCGACGGCGAGCGCG
>NZ_AQOI01000624.1:0-2498 GCF_000364665.1 Xanthomonas sp. SHU 199 | reverse complement strand
CGCCGCGCCCGCCGCACCCGCCGCTGCGCCGCCGCCGCCCTCGGTCGCACCGCCGTCCACATCCGATGCCGCCGCGCAGCCCGACATCCAGACCCTGGGCGAAGTGCGCGCGCTGCCGCCGGACGAGGGCGAGCCGCTGGACCTGTACCGCTTCAAGAATCCGGTGTCGCCGCCACCCAACCGCTTCGACAAGGACTGGCGTCCGCCGCCCTCGGTGGAGCAGGTCAGCCAGAGCGGCGGCTACATCGCGCTCGGCGTCTACTACCTGGCCGGCAAGGCGGCCAAGGGCCTGCACGCGCTGACCGGCGGCCCCGACCAGGTGCAGGCTGCCGTCGCGCGGCCACCTCCACAGCTGAGCGAGGCCGAACTGCAGCGCGCCATGAAGGTGTGCGCGGAACAGGGCGGGGGCTGCGCAGCGGGGCCGTGAGCGCGCCGCCGCACAAGCGTCGCCCACCTCGGCGACCTCAGCCGCAGGCCCAGTCCAATCGCAGGTCCTGGATGTCCAGTTGCGCGATGCCGCCGCCGAAGTTGTAGCCGCCGAAGGCCTCGTCGAACTCGATGTAGTACGGGCTGAAGTCCGGGATGCCCTGTATCGGGCGCATGGTGCCGCCGAGATGGTTGATGGCGTGGCCGGCGGCCCAGTCGTGTTCGCGGTAGTGCTCGCGGCTGACCACGCCGTCCTGCCAGTAGTAGAAGGGCTGATAGCCGCCGGGATCGGGCGCGTCGCCGAACGTCTCGCGCGGCGGTACGCCGGCATTGGGATCGTGCTCGCGCAGGCGCAGCCGCAGCGGACGATGCAGGGCGAAACGGTCCGGCGCCTGCGGCAGCGGCACGCTGCGGGCGTCCCACGCTTCGCATACTGTCGCGCTTCCGACCTGCAACCATTCCGGCGGCGGCGTCTGCTGCAGCAACGGGCTGTCCACCAGCGGCGGCGGCCGGCACGGCGCGCCATCCACCTCTTCCTGCCGCAGCAGGATCAGCGCATAGCCGCAGTCCAGCAGGTCCTGCATGCGCCGCAGCCGCGGGTGGGCCTGCAGCGCGCGTTCGCGGAACGGTTGCAGCGCCGGGTCGGCCAGCGCCTGCGCAGGCGTGGCGATCGCGGCGTGCATCCCGTCCACTGTTCCGGCCGGGCCGCCGTCGTTATGGTCCGGCGCGGTGGCGAAGAACGACACCGCGACGATGTCCGGGCCGTGCACGCGGTAGTCCGGTGGCAGCCGCAGGGTGAAGCCGTGCTGCATCGGATAGCCACTCCACGGATCCAGCGGCCATTGCGCCGCGGCGATGCCCGGCGGCAGGCCGAAGCACCAGCCGTCGCTGTCGGGAGCGGGCGCGCCGTCGTGCCAGTCGCCGGGTTCGATGTCGTAGGCGTGCACGGGCGTCTTCGACGGATCGCAGGGTGTGGTGGAGGGTTGACGCGACCGCGCCCTCAACGCCCGCCGCGCGTATAGCCTTCCAGTTCGTCGGCGCGGGAGCTGATCCGGCGCAGGGTGGCTTCGGCGCTTTGCAGGCCCGCCTCCTGGCCGCGTGCGCCGAACGCACGGTCGAGCTGTGCGGCCTGGTCGTTGGACTGCTGCCAGGTGGACTGCGCGTCCATCAGGCGGGACCGGTCGGTACCGCTGATGCGGTAGCGCAGCTTGTCGTAGGCGCGGTCCAGGCGCTCCTGCTGCACGCGCTGTTCGCGCTGGATGCAGCGGCGGCTCTCGTCCAGGCCCTGCGCCTGCTTGCGGCAGTCGTGGTAGGCGGCGGACAGGCCATCGCGCGGTGCAGCGGCGTCGGCGCCGGCCGGCGGCATCTGCTGCAGTTGCTGCTGCATCTGCTGGATCTGTTGGGCCTGCTGCTGCAGCAGGCGCTGCTGTTGCTGCAGTTGCGCATCGCGCGGGTCGGTCTGCTGCGCGGCGGCACTGCCGCACACGCCGGCGACCATCGCGGCGATCAGCCAGGCGCGCAGCCGGCGCTGGTGCTGGGTTCCCTGGTGCTGGTGCATCGTCCTTCTCCTTCGATCGGCAACCGATCCTGCCGCGCGCCGCATCGCCGGTGCGCGGTCGAGGTGGGGCCAAGCATACGGGAAGGCGGTGATGGCTTCATGGCACGGCGCTGCGGGCGCTCAGCGGGGAGACACCGCGCTCGTCGAAGGCTTCGACGGCGAACACGTAGTCCTGGTCGCGGTTCAGCGCCCGGATCTCCAGGTCGGTGCCGCGGTCGGCGAACACCTGGTAGGTGAGGTTGAGGCGGTCGGCACGCAGGCCCCAGCGCACGTTGTAGCCGACCGCGCCGGGCACCGCCTGCCAGTGCACGCGGGCATTGCGGCGGTCGGCATCGCGCTGCGCGACAACGCCGGTCGGCGCCGTCGGCGGGGCGCCGTCGGCGTTGCCGAACACGCGCAGGTCGCTGATCGCCAAGTGGGCGGCGCCGACGTGGCCGTGCACGTAGCGGATGTAGCGGGTGCGCACCGGCGCGGGCAATTGCAGGTAGGCGTTGGGCCGGTCGCGGCGGTCGGT
>NZ_AQOI01000623.1:0-3297 GCF_000364665.1 Xanthomonas sp. SHU 199 | reverse complement strand
CGCCAGCCAGTGGCGGCCGTCGCGCGAGTGCTGCAGCCGGAACGCGGTGTAGATGTCCGGCGCATCGCCGTAGCGGCCGGCACGATAGTCGGCGAAGTTGACCTGCACCGCGCGTACGCTGCGTTCCCCGCCCAGGTCGACGGTGAGGGTCTCGCCGGGCGTGTTGCGTGCAGCCACCCAGTAGCTGCGCGGGTCCTCGTCGGTGGCGCGGTCGGCGGCGAAGCCGTCCAGGGTGGACGAGGCGGTGGCCGGCTTGCGGTAGGACAGCAGCATCCAGCCGGTGAACAGCGCCTCCGGGTCGGCCACCGGGCCGTCCGGCATCCAGTGCGGGAAATCGCCGAAGCGGGTGGACACGCGCATCTGCCCGTCGGCGGCGAACGCGGCGGGGAACAGCACGATGCGCCGTTCGAAGGTCCAGTTGGCGCCGATCCAGGCGGTGCCGCTGTTCCACCAGTTGCCGTGCGCGTCCTGGAAGGTGGAGCCGTGGCCGGCGCCCTGCATGAAGCCGCCGGGCTTGTACGCCACCGGGTTGTAGGGTGCGTAGACGAAGGGGCCGAGCGGGTGCTCGCCGACGTACACGCCGTTGGCGTAGGCGTTGTACTCGCTGCCGGGCGCGCCGTACTGCAGGTAGTAGCGGCCGCCGGTCTTGGTCATCCAGGCGCCTTCCAGGAAGCTGCCGATCGGGCTGCCGTCGGGGAAGCGGGCGCCGCGGTGATCGGGGCCGAAGCGCTCCCAGCCGTGCTGCGCCGGGTCCAGCGCGAGCAAGGGCGTCGGCACGCCGCGGAAGGCGAACCCCTGCGCGTTGCGATCCATGGCGATGCCATACAGCGGATAGCGGTCCGACGAGCCCCAGTACAGGTACCACTGGCCGTCGTCGTCGATGAACAGGTCCGGGTCCCAGGGGCCGGGCGGCACGTCGCTGAGCGGGCGGCCCTTCATCTCGGTGCCGATCGGCTGGGCGCGCGGCAGCTTGGGCAGCAGCCGGGTCAGGAAGTCGAGCTTGCCGCTGGCCGGGTCGCGGGTCTGCAGCAGCGGGCGCGGTTCGAAGGCCGACTGCATGATCACCAGGCGGTCGCCGTCGGCCACCACCGCCGGCGCGACGATGCTCTCGAACGGCCAGCGGCTGGGCGTGACGAACTGCCAGTCGAGCAGGTTGCTGGAGCGCCAGTAGCCGTCGGCCAGCGTCTGGAACAGATAGTAGGCGTCGCCGAAGCGCACGAACACCGGGTCGGCGCCGGTGCGGTAGGAAATGCCTTCGTTGAGTTGCTCGAAGTTGTAGCGGTAATCCAGGTCGATCGGATTGGCGTAGCTGCGCTGGCCTGGCGCCTGCGCCGCGGCCAGCCCGGCGGACGCCAGCAGCGCCAGCGTTGCGAATGCTCTGAACATGGCGATGGCCTTCCCCCCGTGGCGGCGCCGGCTACCGTAGCAAACGCAGCGGCAGGGCGCGATGCGGCAGGCCATGCCGCCGCGGTTACCATGGCGCCCGCCCGTTCGCCGCTGCCGCGCTGCGGCCGCGGCGCCTTCCTTCGCCGACCTCCGACTCCATGACCGCCAACGTTTCGCCGCGCCGCCTGCTGCCCGTGTTGTTGTCGTCCTTGCTGTTCGCCGCCGCTGCCGCCTACGCCAACGACAGCAGCATCGGCGACGCCAATGGCTCCATCGAACTGATCCGCCAGCCGGACATCCGCATGAGCAAGGAAGACCTGTTCATCAGCGAGGAGCGGGTGCAGGTGGACTACGTGTTCACCAACACCAGCACGCGCGACCTGCTGGTGCCGATCGCCTTCCCGATGCCGCCGATGTACTTCGGCATGGCCGACCACAGCGCGCTCACCGACTTCAAGCTGTGGGTGGACGGCAAGCCGGTGCGCACTGAGCGCAAGCTGGTGGCGAAGCTGGACGGCAGCGACATCTCGCGCGCCTGGGCGGCCAGCGGCTGGACGCCGGACGACCTGGCCGAGTACGTCGAGGGCGGCACCGTCCCGGCCGGCCGCAAGCCGCTGCCCGCGCGCTGGTTCGACGCCGACGGGCAGCCGCGCTTCACCCTCAGCGAGTACTTCGTCTGGCAGCAGCGCTTTCCCGCCGGCGGCACGGTGGCGATCCGCCACAGCTACGCGCCCAGCGTCGCCACCGGCGTGCCGATGCCGGCCAGCGACCTGATCGGCGAGTACGCCAAATCCACCTGCCTGGACGCCGCCACCCAACAGCGCCTGCGTCGCCGCGCCGGCGGCAACGGCCTGCAGTGGAGCAACCTGCGCTACGTGCTGCGCACCGGCGCCAACTGGAAGGGCCCGATCCAGGATTTCCACCTGACCCTGAAGAAGCGCGCCCCCGGCGACCTGCTCAGCCTGTGCTTCGACGGCGACCTGCAGCGCACCGATGCGCTCACTTTCGAGTTTCGCCAGCGCGACTTCGTGCCCGAGCGCGACCTGGACATCCTGTTCCTGCGCTGACGCGCCATCGGCGCCCGCAGCGGCCGGCCGCGCCGAAGCCGACATCCGGCTGAACGCCGATGCGGCGCGGTCGGCAGTTTCGACCCGACGCGGTGGCGCGCGCGGCGGCGGATCGGGCAGCATGCGGCGGCGCGATCCCTCCCCCAGGACCTGCCCGCATGCGCGATGCCGCCGTTGCCGCTTCCGATCCCGTCGCCTTGGTGGCGGCGCGCCTGGAACGCCTGCCGCCGACCCGCAGCCTGTGGCGCCTGGTCGCGCTGCTGGCGCTGGGCGGCTTCTTCGAACTGTACGACCTGTTCCAGACCGCCTACCTCAGCCCCGGCCTGTTGCGCGACGGCATCTTCGCCGAGGGCGCGGCCGGCGTGTTCGGCATCGCCGACCAGGCCGCGTTCGCCTCGGCGACGTTCCTGGGCCTGTTCCTCGGCGCGAGCCTGCTCAGCCCGCTGGTCGATCGTGTCGGGCGCCGCGCGGTGTTCTCCTTCGCGCTGCTCTGGTACTGCGTGGCCACGGTGGCGATGGGCCTGCAGCACAGCGCGCTGGGGGTGATCCTGTGGCGCGGCGTGGTCGGCGTCGGCCTGGGCGTGGAACTGGTCACCATCGATACCTATCTGTCGGAAATGGTGCCGCGGCAGATGCGCGGCGCTGCGTTCGCGCTGGCGTTCTGCCTGCAGTTCCTGGCGGTGCCGGCGGTGGCGCTGAGCGCCTGGGCGCTGGTGCCGCACGCGCCGCTGGGCCTGAGCGGCTGGCGTTGGGTGGCGCTGCTCAGCGGCGGCTTCGCGCTGGCGGTGTGGTGGCTGCGCAGCCGTTTGCCGGAGTCGCCACGCTGGCTGGCCACGCAGGGCCG
>NZ_AQOI01000622.1:0-7589 GCF_000364665.1 Xanthomonas sp. SHU 199 | reverse complement strand
GCCCGCCGCGGCTGATCCCGAAAAGGGGACAAGCGCAGCTCCTACGCGACGATCGGCGAGAGCAGCTGTTGCCAATCCCCAATCCCCAATCCCGAACTGCAACGCACGGCCATCCATGCGGATGGCCGTGCGTGAGTGGGCAGGTTACTGCGGGCAGCTGACGCCGACCGCGGCGAAGGCATTGCGCACCGCGGTCACCGAGCGGCTCAGGTCGCTCGCGGCGGTCTGCACGCCGCAGGCGCCGCTGTTGAAGCTGGTGCTGGGCGTCCAGTACAGCTGGTTGGCGCGGGCGAATACCTCGAACGCGCTGCGCGTGTTCCAGCCGGAGGTGGTGGCAAGGGTGTAGAACGCCTTGTTGTAGACGCCCGAGGAGTAATGCACGTCCAGGCCGCTGCGATAGTTGGCGGCGTTGTCGATCGAGCTGCCGTCCTGCGTCGGGTTGGCCATGTAGCGCAGCGCACCGTTGGCCTTGAAGATCTCGGTGCCGACCTTGAAGTCGTTCGTGCCCTTGAGGTAGTACTCGGTGGCCTCGCCGGCCATGTCCGAGAACGCCTCGTTGATGCCGCCGGACTGGCCGGAATAGGTGAGGTTGGAATGCTGCTCGGTGAAGCCGTGCGAGACCTCGTGGCCGGCGACGTCGGCGCTCACCAGCGGATAGAAGCGCGTGTTGCCGTCGCCGAAGTTCATCGTCGAACCGTTCCAGAACGCGTTCTCGTAGCGCGTGCCGTAATGCACGCGCATCACCAGTTGGAAGGTCAGCGGCGCCACGCCGACGTAGCTGCGGTACATCTTCTCGATCACGCCGCCGAAGTAGTGCGCGTCGTTGATCGGCGAGTAGGCGCCGTTGATGGTCTTGTAGGTGTTACGCGGGCAGGTGAACTGGTACGCGGTGGTGCCGGAGCTGCCGCCGTTGAGGTTCACCGACTTGACGTTGCTGTTCTGCATGCGGCAGTTGTCGTCCACCTCCAGGAAGCCGTGGATGCTGTCGCTGCCGTACTCGTACTGGCCGGTCTTGGCGTTGCCGCCCGGGCCGGTGGCATCGCGCGTGGTCAGTGCGTCCCACTGCTTGAGGATGGCGCCGCTGCGCGCATCCACGATCACGAACGGCCTGCTCGGCGCGCCGCCGTTCGGCGCATCGGCGAAGAACGACACCACGTAGGCCAGGTGCGCGCGGTCGCTGTCGTCGAGATAGATCATCTGCGGCGCCTGCGCGCGTTCGATGCGGCGCTCGGCCTGGGCGGTGCCAAGCGCGACGCGCTGGGCCACACGCAGCGCGGCAGCGGCACTCAGCGAGGCACTGGCGGCGTTGGTGGCGGTGGCCGGCAGTTCGCTGGCCAGCCCGGCCACCGAGCGGCCGAACAGGCTGCGCACGCTGCCGTCGGCGCGCTCGCTGACGATCACTTGCTCGCCCCATACCGGAATGCCGCGGAAGGTCTGCTGGTAGCGGCGGTGCACGGTGCCGTCGGCATCGTCGCTGCTGCCGAGCAGGGTCAGCGCGGACTCGGCGTCCAGCCCGATCAGTTCGGCATGGCGCACCGCGGCCGCGGCTGGAATGCCGCCCACGCGCGCGGCGGCGCTGCGGTACTGAGTACCGAGGGTGTCCGGGTTCTTGGCGTGAAGATCCACGCGTTGCGCGGCGCTGGCGGAGGTGGCGGCGAGCGCGAGCAGCAGGGAGGGCAGCAGCACCGACGGACGATGATGACGTGGCAGAGTCATGAGCGGAATCCTCGAACGCAAGAAGGAAGGGCGCGCCGTCGCGGCAGCGGAGCGGCCGTGGCGCGATGCGTGGCATGACGTTCAGGGCAGTGCGGCCGATCGGCGCAGTGCCTCCCCCTGTGCAGCGACCATAACGGCGGCGTCGCGTCGCGTGGTAGACAGGTTGCGTTCAGGGTTTTTGCATCGAGCAGATGCGGTATCGCCGTCGCTGCGACGTGTGACGCGCAATCGCGCCAAGCGGTTCGCCATCACGGTGCATGCAGGTCGGCGGATGTGCACCGAATGCATGCGAAGCGATCGCAGCATCAATGCCGGACCGCCGGTAGCACTTGGTCCCTGCACTGTGGGAGGGGCTTCAGCCCCGACGCGCTGTGCTGGAATCGCTCGGGGGAGCATCCCGAAGTGTGTAGAGGACCGCAGAAAACACGCGCCCCTCTATGTCGCCGCTGAGGCCTGCGCTGCAGAACGGGCTCAATCCCAATGCCTTTAGTTCGTCGCGTCGGGACTGAAGTCCCTCCCACAATGGTGGTGCAGCCGCTGCGGCAGGGACAGCGGATGCCTCGCCTCGTGTCGGCCAGGGCGGCTGATGTGTAAAGAATGCACGCCGAAGCGATCGGTAGCGCGAATCCTAGGCCAGCCCGTAGTGCATGGTCGGTGCACTGTGGGAGGGGCTTCAGCCCCGACGCGCTGTGCTGGAACTGCTCGGGGAATGAATACGCGATTTTTGGAAGACCGCCGAGAACATGCCCTGTGACGTGACCTGCGTGGCATCCGCTGCAGAAAGGCTTGAGACCCACCGCTTTTTTGTTCGTCGCGTCGGGACTGAAGTCCCTCCCACAATGGGGATGCATACCACCAGGGCGGTGCATCTACTGCGTCAGCGCAGCAGATGCACCGTCTGGCGTCAGGCAGGTCGGCCGATCTGCAAGACGGCTGGCGCTCAGCCCGGCAGCGCTAGGTCGTCGATCATCGCGCGCAGGAAGCGCGCCGCTTCGCCGCCGGTGCAGGCGCGGTGGTCGAAGCTCAGCGACAGCGGCAGGATCTTGTGCGTTTCCACGCCGCCCATCACCGGCACCAACTGATGGCGCGCACGGCCTGCGGCGACGATGGCCACGCACGGCGGCACCACGATCGGGGTGGCGTAGCGGCCGGCGAACATGCCGAAGTTGGACAGCGAGATCGTGTAGCCGCTCAGCTCCGAGGCCGGAATGCTGCGCGCCTCCACCTGCTGGCGCAGGCGGTTGATGCCTTCGCGCACGCCGCGCGCATCGAGCATGTCGGCGTTGCGCAGGGCCGGCACGAACAGGCCGTCGTCGGTGTCCACGGCGATGCCGATGTCCACGTGCGCGTGCAGGGTGCGGGTCAGCGCCTCGCCGTCGAACCAGGCGTTGAGCGCCGGCACCGCCTGGCAGGCGGCGACGATCGCGCGCACCAGGCGCCCGGTGGTGTCGTTGCCCGGCGTCCATGCGTGCAGGTCGGCATCGTCGTTGAGCGTGGTCAGCACCACCTGGCGCTGCGCCTCGGCCATCACCCGCGCCATGTTGCGGCGCACGCCTTTCAGCGGCTCGGGCTGGCCCTGCACGGCCACGCCCGGCGGCTGCGTGCGCATCGGCTTGCCGGCGGCGGAGAGCGGGGTTCGTGCGGGTGCGGCTTGGGATGTGCGGGCCGGCGCAGGAGCGGCTTCAGCCGCGACGGCAGGGCTACGTGCAGTCGCGGCCGAAGCCGTTCCTGCAGCGGCGCCGGCTTTCGCCGAACCATCGGCCGCGGCCTGCTTGACGTCGGCCAGGGTGACTGCGCCGTCGGCGCCGCTGGCACGCACGCGGCCCAGGTCCACGCCCAGCTTCTTGGCCAGGGCGCGTACCGCCGGCATCGCGCGTACGCCGCCGACCGACACGGCCTGCTCGCTGTGCACGGTGTTGGAGCTCTGCATCGCGCCGACCACGGTGCCGGCATCGTCGCGCTCGCCCGCGGACTGCGCGTTGTCGGCGTCGTGCAGTTCGCCGCCGTCGTCGGAGGCGACCACGCGGTCGTCGGCCGCAGCGGTGTCCGCGCCGGCACCCTTGCCGGATGCGGCTGGTGCCGCGCCGCCATGGTGATGGCCGGTGTCCTGGCCTTCGGCGCGCTGCGGCAGGTTCGGGTCGGGCGCGAACTGCGCCAGCATGCTGCCGGTGACGACGATGTCGCCCGGCGCGCCGGCCAGCTTCAGCACCTTGCCGGAGACCGGCGAGGGCACTTCGACCACCGCCTTGGCGGTTTCCATCGACACCAGCGGCTCGTCCAGCCGGATGGTGTCGCCTTCCTTGACGAACCATTCGACGATGGTCGCGTCGGGCAGGCCTTCGCCCAGGTCGGGCAGATTGAAATTCTTGGTTTGGCTCATGTGGTCTCTTCCAGCAGTTCCAGGTCGCGTGCCGGCAGCCAGCCCTGCGTGCCGTCGGCGCGCTCGGCCCACCACCAGTCGCCGTATTCGTGATGCAGGACGACGGTGTCGCCCTGCGCGGCATCGAGTTCGCGCGCGTCGTAGTCGCGCATCGCCACGGCATGGCCGTCGCCGGTCGGCTGCAGCCAGGCCAGCGGCGCCCAGCCGGCGCTGCCGGCGGTGCCGGTGATCCAGACGAACGCCGGCCACTCTTCGTCGCGCACGCCCAGCGCGACCCGCTCGCCGGCGGCGATGCGGATCGGATGCGGATAGGCGGCGCGGTAATCGCTGATCAAACGTGCCTGCATATCAACCCGCGGCCATCGCCCGCTTGGCCGCCGCGACGATCTTGTCGGTGCTCGGCAGGTACTTCATTTCCAGCCGGAACAGCGGGATGTGGGTGTCGTAGCCGGTCACGCGCTGCACCGGCGCGACCAGGTCGTACATCGACTGCTCGGCCAGGCGCGCGGCGATCTCGGCGCCGAAGCCGGCGCTGCGCGGGGCTTCCTGCACGATCACGCAGCGGCCGGTGCGCGCCACCGACTCGGCGATGGTGTCGAAGTCCAGCGGGCGCAGCGTGGCCACGTCGATCACTTCGGCGCTGATGCCGTCGGCGGCGAGGCGGTCGGCGGCCTCCAGCGCTTCCTTGACCTGAGCGCCCCAGGCGACCAGGGTCACGTCGGTGCCGTCGCGCAGCACGAAGCACACGTCCAGCGGCAGCGCCTCGCCATCGTCGGCGACCACTTCCTTGTACTGCCGGTAGATGCGCTTGGGTTCCATGTAGATCACCGGATCCGGCTCGCGGATCGCCGCCAGCAGCAGGCCGTAGGCGCGCTGCGGCGAGGACGGCAGCACCACGCGCAGGCCCGGCACGTTGGTGAAGATGGCTTCGTTGGCTTCGCTGTGGTGCTCCGGCGCGCGGATGCCGCCGCCCCACGGCACGCGCAGCACCATCGGGCAGTGCAGGCGGCCACGCGTACGGGTACGCAGGCGCGCGGCGTGGCAGATCAGGTGATCGACCATCGGGTAGACGAAGCCGTCGAACTGCGCTTCGGCCACCGGCTTCATGCCCTGCGCGGCGAGGCCGACGCTGAGCCCGGCGATGGTGGTCTCGTCCAGCGGGGTGTCGAGCACGCGCTGCGCGCCGAAGCGCTGCTGCAGGCCGGCGGTGGCGCGGAACACGCCGCCGTTGACGCCCACGTCCTCGCCCAGCACCAGCACCGAGGGGTCGTGCTGCAGTTCCCAGGCCAGCGCCTGGGTCACCGCTTCGATCAGGGTAATGGGCGTGCTGGTCATCGGGCTGTCTCCGCGCGCGGTGGCGGCGCTGTGGGCGGTGCCGGCCGCAGGCGCGGCCGTGTGATCGGCGAGGCGGGGGCTCAACTCATCCATGGCGCTGCTCCAGGGCGATGGCCTCGGCGCGCTGCGCGAGCAGGTCCGGCGGCGGGTCGGCATACAGGTAGTCGAACATGGCTTCCACCGGCTGCACCGGGGTTTCCAGGTAGGCGTTGAGTTCGATGTCGGCCAGGCGCGCGCATTCCTGTTTCCACGCGGCTTCCTCTTCCTCGCTCCACAGGCCCTGCGCGCTTAACCAGGTGCGCAGCCGCAGCAGCGGCTCGCGTTCCCAGGCCTGCTTGACCTCGGCGTCGTCGCGGTAGCGGCGCGCGTCGTCGGCGGTGGTGTGGTCGGACAGGCGGTAGGTCATGAACTCGATCACCGTGCCGCCCTGGCCGGCCAGCGCGCGCTCGCGCGCCTGGCGCATCGCTTCGAGCACGGCGATCAGGTCGTTGCCGTCCACCTGCAGGCAGTGCAGGCCGCCGGCCAGGCCCTTCTGCGCCAGCGTCTGCGCACCGGTCTGCGCGTTGCGCGGCACCGAGATCGCCCAGCCGTTGTTGATCACGCACAGGATCAGCGGCAGCTGGTAGGCGCCGGCGGAGTTGAGCGCGGCGTAGAAGTCGGTCTTGGACGAGCCGCCGTCGCCGCAGGTGGCCACCGCCACCTGAGGTTCGCCGCGCAGCTTGAACGCCAGTGCGGCGCCGGCGGCGTGCAGGCACTGGGTGGAGATCGGCACGCAGATCGGGAAGTCGCGGGCGGCGTCGGAATCGCGCTGGAAATCGTTGCCGCGCTCGTCGCCGCCCCAGTACAGCAGCACTTCGCGCGGCCGCACGCCGCGCATGAACATCGCGCCGTACTCGCGGTAGCTGGGCGCCAGCACGTCGCCGCGGCGCATCGACGCGCCGATGCCGACATGGGTGGCCTCGTGGCCCAGGCAGGAGGCGTAGGTGCCCAGCTTGCCGGTGCGCTGCAGGGCCACCGCCTTGCTGTCGAAGGTGCGCACGTAGAGCATCTGCTTGAACAGCGCCAGCAGCGTCTGCGGGTTGGCCGAGTCGGCCGGAAGCGCGTCGCGGACCGGCTGGCCGCCCGCGTCGAGGTACTGCAGGAACTCAATTTCGAACTGGGCGGCGATGCTCATGGCGATGGCGCTCTCGACAACAAGTTTCAAATGATATGAGTCGGCATGTTAAGGAAGCCGTGCACAAAAGCCGTCGTGCACCGCAGCACGCGGCGATGCCGTATCGCACAAGAAAAGCGTGGTCGTGCCGCGTTGCCGATTGATGGCGTTGGGTATCGCCGATGTTGCACTGCGATGCATGCCGTTCATGTGCGCGTGGGTGTCCACCGGTGGCGGTGGTCCATGCCGGCGGTGCGGTGCGCGCTGGAGGCGAGAGTGTCGGACAAGGACAGAAGGCGCACACGTGCAGCAGCAGCGCAAGGGCATCGCGCATCTCCCGCTACGCACCCTCAAGCCGCATGGACGTCGCCTCGTAACAGCGGCTTCAGCCGCGACGGGCGTTACCGGGAATCCCCCATCGCGGCTGACGCCGCTCCTGCGCGATAGCGCTTTCGGCAGCGCGTGATCGGCGCCGGGTGGCGTTGCCCCAAGCAAAAAGGGCGTGGCCTTGCGGCCACGCCCTTTCGTCTGCACCGCTTGCCGCGATCAGCGGCCGAACAGGCGCAGCCCCTCCACGCGGGTGCTCAAGCGCGCGCTGTTGTCGCTCGGGTCGGCATCGGCCGAGGTCGAGCCGGCGCTGGCGCCGATCACGATCTGGCGGTCGGCCGGCAGCGGCCGTGTCGCCAGGCTCAGGCGGAACGCGGCGCTGGCGCCCGGCGCCAGGTCGGCGCCGCTGCGGCACTGGAAGCGCGCGCTGCGCAGGCCGTGGTTCTGCCGCACGCACTGCCAGCCGCGCGGCGGCACCAGCGCAGTGAGCGCCGACAGGGTGCTGCCGTCGATCTCCAGGCTGGCGCCCTGCACCGGCGCATTGCCGTGGTTGCGCACGTCGATGCGGTAGTCGGCGAAGAAGGCGAAGAACGGCAGGGTGGCCGGGCCGTCGATCGACACCGCCAGGTCGCCGGCCGGACGCGCCTGCACCGCCACCGTGGCGCCGCCGGCGACCTG
>NZ_AQOI01000621.1:0-328 GCF_000364665.1 Xanthomonas sp. SHU 199 | reverse complement strand
GCAATGCGTCGGGACTGAAGTCCCTCCCACAGTGCATCCGGCGGGCTCGCCGCAAGCCGCTGAGGGAGTCAACTGCTATGCAACCACGACGAACGGAGTAGGCGGACCATCGGACCTCGGAAGTCGTCGGGACTGATCCCACAAAGGGGACGAGAGTCCCTCCCACATCGCACCCGGACACCGCTCATCGCATGGTCGCTTGGCTTCGGCTTTGGCTTTGGCT
The DNA here is from genome assembly GCF_000364665.1 of Xanthomonas sp. SHU 199. NCBI lineage: Bacteria > Pseudomonadati > Pseudomonadota > Gammaproteobacteria > Lysobacterales > Lysobacteraceae > Xanthomonas > Xanthomonas sp. SHU 199. The sequence goes on along the minus strand of NZ_AQOI01000621.1, from coordinate 105 downwards.
GTTGCTCTGGCTTTTGACATACCGGGTTCCCTTCCGAAGCGGCGGCCATCGCGTGGAAAAACCCCGAAGGGGCGGCGCACAGGGATGTGCGCCGTCCGCGGCAGG
>NZ_AQOI01000620.1:0-1136 GCF_000364665.1 Xanthomonas sp. SHU 199 | reverse complement strand
CGGGGCCGGCTCCTGGCGCCGCACCAGCCAGGCGCCGGAGGGGTCGCGCTGGGCGACGAAGCCGCTGCCGCGCAGCACCTGCTGCAGCGCCTGTGCGGTGTCCAGTTGGCCGTGCGCGCCGCCGCTGCGGGCCTGGCCCAGTTGGTCGGCACGGTAAATCAGTTGCGCGCCGGATTGCCGCGCCAGGGTGTCCAGCGCCGCGCGCAGCGGGCCGGCGGGGACGTCCACCGTGCCGGTGGCGGCAACGGCAGCGGGTTGCGCCTGCGCCGCACAGGCGCTCGCACAGGCCATGCTCAGCAGCAGGGCACGCATCGGATACCGCATCGAGTTTTCTCCCCAAACGGGCGCGGAGCGCGCCTCAGTAGCTCCAGACGAACGAGACCGACAAATCCCCCCGCCGCCGCGCCCGCCCAGCGCGGCGCGGGACGGCTTACCGGCTGTGCAACAACACCGTGTCGCCGTGGCGCTCGGCGCGGATCGGGAACCCCTGTTCGAGCAGGCGCACGAAGGCGTCGACGTTGGACCAGCGCACGTTGCCGCCGACCCGCAGCGCCGCGGCACCGGCATCGGCGACCTGCAGCTTGACCGTGTTGTAGCGGTTGAACTCGGCCACCGCCGCCTGCAGCGGGGTGTCGTCGAAACTCAGGTAGCCGCTGCGCCAGTCCAGCGCGCGCTCGGCCTCGGCCAGCGCGACCCGGCGTACCAGCACCCCGTGCGGCCCGGCCTGGGCGATGCTGCCGGCATGCAGCAGCAGCGGCGGCGCCTGCGGCGCGCCCGCCGATTCCAGCCGCACCGTGCCTTCGGTGACCACCACGCGCAGCGCATCGGCCTCGCGGCGCACCGCGAAGCGCGTGCCCACCGCCACCACCCGGCGCGCGCCGCTGTCGACCACGAAGGGCCGGCCTGGGTCCTTGCTCACCGCGAAGAACGCCTCGCCGCGCTGCAGGTCGATGCGCCGCTGCGCGCGCGACAGCGCCACCGCGATGCGGCTGTCGCTGCTCAGCGTGGCCTGCGAGCCGTCGGCCAGGGCCACCGGGCGCAGCTGGCCGGTGACGCTGGCATAGGCGGTCGGTACCGGTTCGACGGCATGCCGCCAGACCAGGGACAGCACCGCGGCACCGAGCAGCGCGGCCGCC
>NZ_AQOI01000619.1:0-1583 GCF_000364665.1 Xanthomonas sp. SHU 199 | reverse complement strand
CGCCGGCGACGACGCGCTGGCCGCGCCCGGCGCGGACGGCGAAGCGCACCAGCCCGATTTGGGCCTGCCTGCGGCGGAGGCGCCCGGCGCCGACCTCGGCAAGCGGCCGAGCCAGGATTTCGACAAGATCGTCTCGCTGTATGTCGCCGCCCGTGCCGGGCAGGTATTGCGCGGCGAGGACATCGTGGTGGCCGCGGAGAAGACCGGCCTGACCTTCGGCCACATGAACGTGTTCCACCGTCTGGTGGAAGGGCATCCCGAGCGCGGCCCGATCTTCAGCATGGCCAGCATCATGAAGCCGGGCAGCTTCGACATGGCGCACATCCGCGAGATGGAGACTCCGGCGATCGCCTTTTTCCTGACCCTGCCGGCGCCGCTGACCGCGCTCGACGCCTGGGAGAAGATGCTGCCGACCGTGCAGCGCATGGGCGAACTGCTCGACGGCGTGGTCCTGGACGACAGCCGCAACGCCCTCGGACGCCAGCGCATCGCCCACATCCGCGACGACCTGCGTGCCTACGACCGCCAGCACCAGGCGCCGCCGTTGACGAAGGCGCCGCGCTGGTGAGCGCCGCGCCGATGGCGCGGCGCCGGGATTAGGGAGTCGGGAGTCGGGATTCGTAAAAGCGATTCCCTGGCGCTGATTCCCGGCGCGCTTTTCCCTTCTCCCTTCGGGACCATGGCCCCCTTCTTGGGGGAAGGTGCCCCGAAGGGGCGGATGAGGGTACGACCGCCGCCGACGCCAAAGCCCTGGTGTTTGGCTCCCGCGAATCCCCCAATCCCCATCCCCAAATCCCGGCTCCCCACTCCTGGCGCGCTAGCGCCAGAACTAGCGACTCGTGTTAATGGGAAATGAGAAGTCCGGGCAAACTAGCCCCGCCTCAGCCGCACGGCAACCCGCTTTTACGAATCCCCAATCCCAACTCCCCAATCCCAGGCGCGCTACTTGCGCGCCTTAACAAACGCCTCCCGAAACCGCAGCATCTCCGCTTCGCTGCCGACGGTGACGCGCACCAGCTTCGGCCAGATCGGCCAGCTGCGGCCGACGATCACGCCTTGCTTGGCCATCGCCGCGGCGAAGGCGGCGCCGTCGCGCTTGACGTCGACCATGAAGCAATTGGCCTGCGACGGCAGGCACTTGTAGCCCTTGCTCTGCAGCCAGGCGATGGTGGCGTCGCGAATGCGCGCGTTCTCGGCGCGGCGGGTCGGCACCAGTTGCAGGTCCTGCAGGCTGGCGATGCCGGCGGCCAGCGCAGGCACCGACACCGGATTCTGGCCGAACGCGGCCAGCCTGGTCTGCAGCCCCGGCGCGGCCACCGCCAAGCCCAGGCGCAGCCCGGCCATGCCATATAGCTTGGAGAAGGTGCGCAGCACCAGCAGGTCCTGGCGCTGGCCGATCAGGTCGATCACCGACGGCTCGTCGCTGTAGTGCAGGTAGGCCTCGTCGACCAGCAGCACGCTGGACGCAGGCTTGTTGGCCAGCAGCCATTCGATGTCGGCGCGCTTGGTCACCGACCCGGTCGGGTTGTTGGGATTGCACAGATAGATCAGGCCGGCGTTCGGATCGGCGCTGGCCATGGCCT
>NZ_AQOI01000618.1:0-4731 GCF_000364665.1 Xanthomonas sp. SHU 199 | reverse complement strand
GCGCGCCAGCCACATCGGCCACCGCCTCGAAGGTCGGATCGGCCACCACCACGCCGGCGCGCGGCGTGGTGAAGGCGCGCGCGGCGCGGGCGAGCGGCTCGCTGGAACCGGGATACACCGCCACGTGGTCGGCCGGCAGGCGCTGCTGGCCGACGAAGGCGGCGATCAGCTCGTCCGACAGCTCGAACAGATAGCGCCCGCTGCGCGGCAGGATCGCCTGGGCCGCCGCCAGCGCCGCGGGTGAGGGGCCCAGCGGGCATTCGTTGAAGTTCAGGTACACCGTGCCGGTTGCTGGCACTACGCCAGGTGTTGCCGCCGCAGTGTCGGCGGCCTTGCGCCGCGCCGCCTCGGCGACGGGCGCCAGGCCCACGGCGCCCAGCGCCAAACCGGAGGTAGCCAGGGACAGGAAGAAACGGCGCGAGACCGGTAGCGACACGTGGCTCTCCAGAGCGGGCGGGGGAGGTCACGTTAACGAGGTGTTAATGGCGGGGCAAGGGAGTGAGGGGCCGGGATTAGGGATTTCGGATTTCGGGAGTGGCTTGAGGCTGGGATTGGGGATTGGGGATTGGGCATTGGGGATTGGCAAAAGCCGGGTGGTGAGGTCGATGGCGCTGCGCGCTCCGTACCCTTCACCCCAACCCCTCTCCCGGTGGGAGAGGGGCTTTGGCCTCTCCCTTCTCCCATCGGGACCATGGCCCCCTTCTTGGGAGAAGGTGCCCCGCAGGGGCGGATGAGGGTACGACCGCCGCCGACGCGAGAAGTCCGAGCTTGGGCTCTTGCGAATCCCCACTCCCAACTCGCCAATTTCAGCCGTCAAGCCAATCCCCAATCCCGACTCCCCAATCCCAGCCTTCAAGCTACTATCGCCCCCCTCTCCGTTACCCCCATTTCCGCTGCGCATGACCGCAATTTCCGATCCCCAGCAGCGTGTCGCCGAGTTGCGTCAGCGCATCGACGACGCCAACCATCGCTACTACGTGCTCGACGACGCGTCGATTCCCGATGCCGAGTACGACGCGCTGATGCGCGAGTTGGAGGCGCTGGAAGCCGCGCACCCGGAGCTGGCCAGCGCGGATTCGCCCACGCGCAAGGTCGGTGCGCGGCCGGACGGCGGCTTTCCCGAGGTGCGCCACGCGATCCCGATGCTCTCGCTCGCCAATGCCTTCGAAACCCCGGGCGTGGCCGAGGACGCCGACGACCGCACGCGCTTCGCCGAGGTCGCCGATTTCGAGCGCCGCATCGAGCGCGAACTCGAACTGGCCGCCCCGGTATTCTCGGTGGAACCGAAGCTCGATGGCCTGGCGATCAGCCTGCGCTACGAGGATGGCGTGTTTGTGCAGGGCGCCACCCGCGGCGACGGCAGCACCGGCGAGGACGTCACCGCCAACCTGCGCCAGGTGCGTTCGGTGCCGCTGAAGCTGCGCGACCTCGGCGTGCCGCCGCCGGCGGTGCTGGAAGTGCGCGGCGAGATCTACATGCCGCGCGCCGCCTTCGCCGCATGGAACGCGCAGGCGCTGGAGCGCAACGAAAAGCTGCTGGCCAACCCGCGCAACGGCGCCGCCGGCTCGCTACGCCAGCTCGATCCGGCGGTGACCCGGCGCCGGCCGCTGGCGTTCTTCGCCTACTCGGTGGGCGAGGTGCGCGGCCTGGAACTGCCCGAAACCCACTCGCAGACCCTGCAACTGCTGCGCGACTACGGCTTCCCGGTCGCCCCGGAGGCGGACACCGCCACCGGCTTCGACGGCCTGATCGCCTATTTCCGCCGCATCGGCGCCGCTCGCGACAGCCTGCCTTACGACATCGACGGCGTGGTCTACAAGCTCGACGATTACGACCAGCAGGAGGCGATGGGCTTCGTCTCGCGCGCGCCGCGCTGGGCGCTGGCGCACAAGTTCCCGGCGCAGGAACAGTCCACCGTGCTGCGCGCGATCGAGGTGCAGATCGGCCGCACCGGTGCGGTCACCCCGGTGGCGCGGCTGGAGCCGGTGCAGGTCGCTGGCGTTACGGTTACCAACGCGACGTTGCACAACGCCGACCAGATCGCGCGGCTGGACGTGCGCGAAGGCGACACCGTGATCGTGCGCCGCGCCGGCGACGTGATCCCGGAAGTGGTGCGGGTGATCGAGGAACGGCGTCCGCCGGGCACCGCGCCGTGGACGATGCCGGCGACCTGCCCGGTGTGTGGCTCCGAGCTGGTCAAGGAAGAGGACGCGGTGGCTTGGCGTTGCAGCGGCGGCCTGGCCTGTGCGGCGCAGCGCAAGGAGGCCGTGCGGCACTTCGCCTCGCGCCGCGCCATGGACATTGAAGGCCTGGGCGAGCGCCAGGCCGATGCCCTGGTCGAGTTCGGCTTCGTGCAGTCGCTGGCCGACCTGTACGCATTGAGCGTGGAGGACCTGGTTCGGATGAAGGCTGCGCTGGACGCGGCTACTGCCGCCGACCTGCTGCAGGCGGTGGAGGACAGCAAGGGCGCGCTGGCGCTGGACGCGGCCGGCCGCGCCGCGTTGGAAGACGAGGCCGCCCAGTGGCGGCACGCCGACTTCCTGCGCGCGCACCTGACAGTGGACCTGGGGGGCAAGCTCGCGACCAAGTGGGCCGAGAACCTGGTCGCCGGCATCGAGGCCAGCCGCGACACCACGCTGTCGCGTTTCCTGTTCGCTCTGGGCATTCCGCACCTGGGCGAAACCACGGCCAAGGCGATGGCCTACTGGCTAGGGTCGCTGCGATTTGTGCGCAGCACCCCCGCGGTGCTGCTGCAGGCCTTGCCGGACATCGGCGGCGAGGTGGCGCGTTCTATCGCGACCTTTTTTGAGCAGCCCGGCAATATGAATGTGGTCAATCAGTTAATCCTGCTAGGTGTTGACTTCTCCGACGAGGGCACGCCGCCGGCGGAACTGCGCGAGCGTCTGGATCTGGCGCATCTGCTGGGCACGCTGCCGGTGGACAAGCTCGGCGGCAAGAGCGCGCAGCGCCTGGCCGCCACCTACGGCACGTTGCACGCGTTGTTGGGCGCCAACGAAAGCGGCTGGACCGGGGCGGGGCTGTCCACGGCCGGCGCCGCCAACCTGGCTGCTTACCTGGCCGATCCGGCACAGAAGCAGGCGCTGTTGGATGCCGAGGCGGCGATGCAACGCCTGCTCGATGCCGCGCCGGCGCAGACGCAGCGTCGCGCCGGCCCGCTGGATGGGCAGACCGTGGTGCTGACCGGCACCCTGACCGCGCTGACCCGCGACGAGGCCAAGGCGCAACTTGAGGCGCTGGGTGCCAAGGTCGCCGGCAGCGTCTCGAAGAAGACCGCGTTCGTGGTCGCCGGCGAGGCTGCCGGTTCCAAGCTCGACAAGGCGCAGGAGCTGGGCGTGGCGGTGTGGGACGAGGCGCAGTTGCTGGCGTTCCTGCAATCGCAGGAGCAGGGCGCATGAGTGCGCCCGGCACGCTGCAGGGCGCACTGCGCTGGCGCACCGCCGGCGTGGCCGACCAGCCGGCCCTGCTGGCGATGCTGCAGGCGTTCTACGCCGAGGACGGTATCGCGTTCGACGCCGAGCGGGTGGCGCGCGGCCTGCAGGCGCTGCTCACGCAGCCGACACTGGGCGAGGCGCTGCTGTGGCTGGCGCCGGACGGCGCGGTGGTCGGCTATGCGCTGATCACCGCCTGTTTCAGCGTCGAACTGGGCGGGCGCTATCTGCTGCTCGACGAGTTGTATCTGGGCCCGGCCGCGCGCGGTCGCGGCTGGGGCCGGCAAGCGGTGGCGCTGGTCGAGGTGCGCGCCCGCGCGCTGGGCGCGGACGTGCTGCGGATGGAGGTCAACCATCACAACGCCGCCGCCAAGCGCCTGTACCTGGGCCTGGGCTATCGCGACGACGCCCGCGACCAACTGAGCCGCCGGCTCGACACGGCGCAGTGATGGACCTGCTGTCCGTCCTGCAATTGCGCGCCCGGCTCAATGCCGCCATCCGCGGCTTCTTCGCCGCGCGCGGCGTGCTGGAAGTGGAAACGCCGATGCTGTCGGCGGCCGGCAACACCGAGCCGAACATCGACAGCTTCCAGACCCGTTTCAGCGGCCACGTCGACGCCGGTCCGGCGCTGCGCTGGCTGCGCACCTCGCCCGAGTACCCGCTGAAGCGGCTGCTCGCCGCCGGCATCGGCGACTGCTACGAACTGGGGCGGGTGTTCCGCAACGGCGAGGCCGGCGGCCGCCACAATCCCGAGTTCACCATGCTCGAGTGGTACCGGGTCGGCTGGGATCACCGGCAACTGATCGAGGAAACCGTGGAGCTGGTCCGCACGGCGCTGGCCCTGGTCGGGCGCAGCGCCACGCTGCAGGTACTCAGCTATCGCGAGTTGTTCCTGCAGGGGCTGGGCCTGGATCCATTCGCTGCGCCGTTGGAGGCGCTGCAGCAGCCGCTACGCGAGATCCGCATCGATGCCGACGGCCTGGGCCGCGACGACTGGCTGGACCTGCTGATGACCCACCGCCTGCAGCCGGCGTTCCCGGCCGACCGCCTCACCGTGGTCCACGACTGGCCGGCCAGCCAGTGCGCGCTGGCGCGCGTGCGCGACGGCGACCCGCCGGTGGCCGAGCGCTTCGAGCTGTACCTGGGCGGCTACGAACTGGCCAACGGCTACCACGAGCTCAACGATGCCGCCGAGCAGCGCCGGCGTTTCCTGCGCGACCACGCGCTGCGTCAGGCGCGCGGCGCGGTGCTGCCGCCGCTGGACGAGCGGCTGCTGCAGGCG
>NZ_AQOI01000617.1:0-521 GCF_000364665.1 Xanthomonas sp. SHU 199 | reverse complement strand
GCAGGCCGTGGCGGTGGCGAAGCCGCCGGCGCTGAGCCAGCGCCAGGTCCGCACACTGTCCCAGAACCCGGGTGCGGCGGCGCGCGGGCGCGGCGCCGGCGCATCCAGGCCCAGCGAGGCGCGGATGCGCACCCACACGCGCTCGGGCACCGCTACCGGGGCGATCTCGTCGGCCAGCGGCATCAGGTGTTGCTGCCATTGCAGCACGGCCGCGGCGAATTCGCGGTCGCTGTCGATGCGTGCTTCGGCGGCGCGGCGTTCCTGCGCGTCGAGCACGCCGAGCACGTACTCGCCGGCCAGTACGCCGCGCGGCGGCGGGGTTTCCTGTGGATCGGGCACGGAGGCGTTCATCGTTCCAGGCACGCTTTCAGTTTGGCCAGACCACGGCGGATCCAGCTCTTGACCGTGCCCAACGGCGTGCCGCTGCGCTGGGCCAGTTCCTCGTAGGTGATGCCTTCGAAGAACGCGGTGCGGATCAAGTCGCCGCGCGGCGGCTCCAGTTCGCCCATGCACACGTCCAG
>NZ_AQOI01000616.1:0-7605 GCF_000364665.1 Xanthomonas sp. SHU 199 | reverse complement strand
CCGCCCCCCCGCCACTCGGTGTCGGCGAGCGGATCGCGGCCTTCGTCCTGCAGTTCGCCGGCGTCGTCCAGCGCCACCGACTGCCGCGCCGGTGCGCGTGCGCGCAGATGGTCGATGGCCTTGTTGCGGGCGATCATGGTCAGCCAGGTCAGGCCGCGCGCGCGCTGCGGGTCGAATTGCGCCGCCTTGCGCCAGACCGAGGAGAACACTTCCTGCAGCACGTCCTCGGCTTCGCCGCGCTGCGGCACGATGCGCAGGCACACGCCGAACAGGCGCGAGGAGGTGGTGCGGTACAGGCGTTCGAATGCGGCGCTGTCGCCGGTGGCGGTGGCCACCAGCAATTGTCCTGCTTCGTCGTGATCGGGCGACTCGGTCATGCCGGGAGACGGTGGCGAAGGTCGGCGCGATGCTACAGGCTTTCGCCGCGCCCGTCGCTCAGGCGCGCTGGCGCCGCCACAATACGCACGCGGTGAGCAGCAGGACGATCTCGAACGCGGCCAGGCCGGTCGTGGTCGGGCCGACCGGCCACAGCCGCAGCAGGCTGGCGCTGCGGTAGAGCACGATGGGCACGTAGAACGCCAGTGCCAGGAGCAGGCCGGTGCGCAACTGCCCGGTGCGGGCGAAGTAGCCGAACAGGAAGGCCATGCCCAATTGCAGGCCGCCGTAGATGACCAGGTATTCGGACTGGCCGGAGCGGTCCAGGCCGACATAGCCCACCGCCGCGGCGGTCTGTGCCGGCAGCAGCGTGCACCAGACGGCCAGGAGCGCGTACAGCGCGGCGTTGAACCACAGGTAGGCCTTGGCCATGAGGTGTCCTCGTCGAAGCGCGGGCGATGCGCAGGCATGGTTGTAGCGGGTGCGGCGGGGGCCGGCGTGAATGCGCTGGCGGCGTGGCTCAGCGCGCGCTGCATTGCGCGACCAACGGTTGCTGCAGCGCCTGCTCCCAGGCGCCGGCATCGGCCTGGCCGCGCAGGCGTTCGGGGAATTCGATGCGCACGCTCGGGTAGCGGCCGCGCGCGTCGCGGATGTTGCCGACGCCGCGGAACTCGCGCAGGCGCCGATCCTGGCGCGTGTAGGCGACGCTGAGGTCGGGCAGCAGCGTGCCGTACCAGGCGGCCAGGCTCAGGGTGTAGCGCTGCACTTCGGCATCGGCCGGGCCGGGGGTGATGCGGAAGTCGAGCGTGCGCAGTTCGCTGGGCAGCACGAAGGCGATGCGCTGCGGTCCGCCGCTGCCCAGGCTGTCCCAGCGCTGGCGCAGGTAGGCGTCGAAACCCGCGTCGATCACCTGCGCCTCGGTGCTCTTGGGCAACGGCGCCCGGCGTTCGGCCTGACCCTTGGCCTGACTGAACATCTCGCGCCCGCTGCCGCTGCGGCGCACACCTTCGCGGTAGCCGCTGCGCGCATCGACCAGTTCGAAGTCCGGCGCGGCGCTGCCGTCGTCCACGCGCTTGCGCGCGAACGCGGCGCCGTCGGTGCACTTGTACAGCACCAGGCGCGCGCCATCCTCGCGGACCCAGTGGCTTTCGCGGTACAGCACCTGTTTGCCGTCGGCGGCATAGGCGATGCCCTCGTAGTGCAGCATCGCCCGCGCAGGCGCGGCGGCGACCAGGGCGGCGCCGCCGAGGGCCAGGGCCAGCGGCAGGTGCGCTCGGATGAGCGGGAAGGCGGCGGTCGACGTCGGCATGCACGGCGCTCCGGTGGGATGACACCAGGACATACGCGGCGGGTGCCGATCCGGATGCGCCCGCCGTGGGGCTCGCGCTGCAGCGGCTGTCTCAGCGCAGGACGATGCAGTCCACCGGACAGGCCGGCAGGCACAGCGCGCAGCCGGTGCACAAGGGCGCCAGCACCGTGTGCATGTGCTTGGCGCCGCCGACGATGGCGTCCACCGGGCAGGCCTGGATGCACTTGGTGCAGCCGATGCAGTCGGCTTCCACCACCCATGCCACCTGCGGCGGCGTGTGGGTGCCGCGGCTGCGGTCGTAGGGCAGGGCGGGGACGCCGAGCACCCGCGCCAGGGCGCGCGCGCCGGCGTCGCCGCCGGGCGGGCAGCGGTCCACCTGCGCCGTGCCGGCGGCCATCGCCTCGGCATAGGGACGACAGCCGTCGAACCCACACTGGCCGCATTGGGTTTGCGGCAGCAGGCGATCGAGACGTTCGAGCAGCGGGGCGTGGGCGGGCGTCATGGCGGAGGCGGCGCGCGGCAGCGCCGCGGGGACTACAGAGCGAAGAAGATGCATCGGCGTGGTCAGCCCGCACAGTGTAACGCGGTGCCCATGTTCGCCCGACGGCGCCGCATCGGGCAGTGTCGTCGGCTCAGGCGATCCGGCGCCCGCAGTACCAGCGCTCGTGCGCCAGCGCCAACATCGGCCGATCCTCGCGACTGTCGCCGTACGCATGGATGCGCCGATAAGCGTTCAGGTCGTACTGCATGCGGATCAGCGCGGCCTTGCGGGGGCCGCAGTCGCCGTGGCGATAGCGGCCGGTCAGGCGCCCATCCTGCACTTCCAGGCGGTTGCAGATCAGGCACAGCCCATGTTGCGTGCACCAGGGCCGCAGATACAGATCCAGCGAACCGGAGACCAGCACCACGGTGTGCCCCTGGGCCTGGTGCCAGGCGATCCGCTGCAGCATGTCCGGTCGCAGCAGCGGCGGCAGCGCCTGCTGCGCATAGTGCTCGGCCTCGCGGGCGATCTCGTCTGCATCGCGGCCGGCGAACACCAGCCGGGTGACACGCGTGCGCAACGTCGCCGCCGACACCAGGCCCAGCCGATAGCCGGCCAGCCACGGCCCGACCGCCCAGCGCGCCCGCGCCTGCTGCGCCGGCGTGGCCACACGGCGCAGGAATCCCGAATAGGTATCGGCGGTGGTGACCGTGTGGTCGAAGTCGAAGAGAGCGAGGGATTGGGGATTCGGCATTGGGGATTCGTCACCGCGTCATGGACCCATCGGCGCCGAGAGTGGCTCAACCAATCCCCAATCCCGACTCCCCAATCCCCGCCGTCAACGCACCGGCATGCCCGGCTGCGCGCCGCTGTCGGCATCGAGCAGGGCCAGGGCGCCGCCGTCGAAGCCGGCCGACAGGATCATGCCTTCGCTGAGGCCGAAGCGCATCTTGCGCGGGGCCAGGTTGGCGATGAACACCACGCTGCGGCCGACCAGCTTCTCCGGCTCGCCGTAACTGCCGCGGATGCCGGAGAATATCTGCCGCTTGCCCAGCTCGCCGGCGTCCAGTTCGAAGCGCAGCAGCTTGTCCGAACCTTCGACGAACTCGCAGGCCAGCACCTTGCCGATGCGCAGGTCGAGCTTGGCGAAGTCGTCGATGCCGATATGGCCGGGATTGGGGATTGGGGATTGGGGATTGGTGGTGGCCTTCGCTTCCTGCTTGGCGGGGGGCGCGGCAGTTGGAGTGGGGGCGAGGGTGTCCTTGGAGGCGTCGGTCATGGCGTCGAGCAGCTTGGGGTCGATACGGGTGAACAGGGGGGCGTACGGTTGGATCACGTGCGCCAGCAGCGGGGCGTCGAGGTCTTCCCAGGCGCCGAGCGGGGCCGACAGGAACGCCTCGGCCTCGGCGCAGGTGCGCGGCAGCACCGGCTTGAGCGCGGCGGCCAGCACCCGGAACAGGTTCAGGCCCTGCGTGCACACGGCCTGCAGTTGCGCTTCGGCGCCGTCCTGCTTGGCCAGCACCCAGGGCTTGTGTTCGTCGATGTACTTGTTGGCCTCGTCGGCCAGGGCCATGGTCTGGCGGATCGCGCTGGCCGGGTCGTTGCGCTCGTAGGCCTCGCGGATCGGCGCCAGCGCGGCGACGAAGCGCGCGTACTGCGCCGCATCCGGCAGCGCGTCGGCGAGCGTGCCGCCGAAGCGCTTGTCGATGAAGCCGGCGCAGCGGCTGGCCAGGTTGACGAACTTGCCGACCAGGTCCGCGTTGACCCGCGCCACGAAGTCGCCCAGGTTCAGGTCGAGATCGTCGACGCCGCCGGAGGACTTGGCCGCGAAGTAGTAGCGCAGCGCTTCCGGCTCCAGGCCCACGTCCAGGTAGGTGCGGGCCATCACGAAGGTGCCGCGCGACTTGGACATCTTGGCGCCGTCGACGGTCAGATAGCCGTTGACGTGCAGCCGGGTCGGCGCGCGGTGCCCGGTGCCGTGCAGCACCGCCGGCCAGAACAGGCCGTGAAAGTTGACGATGTCCTTGCCGATGAAGTGGTGCAGTTCGGTGGCGGTGCCGGCGGCCAGGTGCGGCTCGAACGCTTCGCCCAGGCTCGCGCACAGGGTCTGGAAGCTGCTCAGGTAGCCGATCGGCGCGTCCAGCCACACGTAGAAATACTTGCCCGGCTGGCCGGGAATCTGGAAGCCGAAGTACGGCGCATCGCGGGAGATGTCCCAGGCGCGCAGGCCGCCTTCGCTGTCCAGCCATTCCATCAGCTTGGCCTTGACCCCGGGCAGGGCGACGTCGCCGGCCAGCCACTGCCGCAGGAAGCCGTCGAAGCGGCCGACCTCGAAGAAGAAGTGCTCCGAATCGCGCAGCTCCGGCGTGGCGCCGGAGATCACCGACTTGGGCTCCTTCAGTTCGGTCGGCGCATAGGTGGCGCCGCAGACCTCGCAGTTGTCGCCGTACTGGTCGGCGCTGCCGCAGTTCGGGCAGATGCCCTTGATGTAGCGGTCGGGCAGGAACATGCCCTTGGCCGGGTCGTAGAACTGCGCCACCGAGCGCCGCGCGATGTGGCCGCCGGCGTCGAGCTTGGCGTAGAACGCCTCGGTCAGGGCGCGGTTGGCGTCCGAGTTGGTCGAGTCGTAATGGTCGAAGGCCACGCCGAACGCGGCGAAATCGCGCTCGTGGCTGGCCTGGATGGCGGCGATGAAGCTCTCCGGGGTGACCCCGGCCTTCTCGGCGGCCAGCATGATCGGCGTGCCGTGGGTGTCGTCGGCGCACACGAACCAGGTGCGGTCGCCGCGCAGCCGCCGCGCGCGCACCCAGATGTCGGCCTGGATGTAGCCGACCAGATGCCCCAGATGCAGCGGTCCGTTGGCATAGGGCAGGGCGGTGGTGACGAGAGCGGTGGTCATGGCGGCCGGCGTTTCTGGGGGCCGGGGATTATTGCATGGAGCCGGGATTCGGGATTGGGGAGTCGGGATTGGTCAAGCGTTTGGTCGGCGTTTGCGCATCGCGCGCCCACGAAAAAGGCGCCCCTGCGGGCGCCTTCAGCAGATCGGTGTCAGGTGGGGATCAGCGAGCGACACTGCGTCTGCGAATCCCCAATCCCGACTCCCGAATCCCGGCATTCATCACTCCCTGATCCAAGTCTGCGTCCGGCCCAGGGCCTCAATGCCGATATAGCCACGCATCTGCAGCTTCTTGCCGCCGTCGGTCAGGGTGACCTTGGCCTTGTAGGTCTTGCCCTTGGCCGGGTCCAGCACCGAGCCGCCGTCCCATACCGCGGTGCCGTCGGGCTTGAGGCCCCACAGGATGGTCATGCCCTTGATCGGCTTGCCCTTGCGCTCGCCGTCGCACTTGTCGCACATCGGGTTGGGGCCGTGGTTGGACTGCAGGATCTCGACCACCTTGCCGCTCAGTGTGCCGTTGGCGGCCTGTTCGATCTGCACGATCGACTTGGGCTTGCCGGTTTCGTCGTCGATGGTCTGCCAGCGGCCGACCGGCGAGGTGTCGGCGGCGTGCGCCATGAATGCCGCCGCGCTCAGCGGCAGGGCCAGCATCAGGGTCTTGAAGGTCGTGCGCATGTTCCCCTCCCGAGGGATGTCCGGTGCGGCCGGCGCGATGCCGGCCTGATCCGACTGTATACCCAAGCGTATGGTGCTGGGAATCCGCACTGCGGCATGCGGTTCAGCGTGGCCGGCGGTGGGCGTTCAGCCGCTTTCGTACAGTTCCAGCGGCAGGTCGTCGGGATCGGCGAAGAAGGTGAAGCGGCGGCCGGTGTACTCGTCCACACGGATCGGTTCGACCTCCACGCCGTGCGCCTGCAGGTGCGCGACGGCGGCGTCCAGGTCGCGCACGCGCAGCGCCAGGTGGCGCAGCCCACAGGCTTCCGGGCGGCTCGGTCGCGGCGGTGGGGTCGGGAACGAGAACAGTTCGAGCTGGCTGCCGTCGGGCAGGGCCAGGTCCAGCTTCCAGGAGTCGCGGGTTTCGCGATACACCTCGGCGATCACCGGCAGGCCGAGGAGGCGGCAATAGAAGTCCTTGGAGCGCGCGTAGTCGGAGGCGATGATCGCCACGTGGTGCAGGCCATCGAGGGTCAGGCTCATCGGCACAGCGCCTGTCCGAATTGCAGCAGATGGCCGTCAGGATCGCGGATCGCGAATTCGCGCATGCCGTAGTCGAAGTCTTGCAACGGATAGACGATGCGCCCATGCGGCTGCAGCCGCTGCCACCAGGTATCGACCTGGTCGGTGTGGAAGTACAGCGAGCAGGCGACATCGGAGACGGTTGCATCGTCCTCCGACAGTCGCGTGGCCAGCATCAGCGCCAGTGGACCGTGCCGCAGCGACACCCAGCCCGTCGCCACTGCGCCGCCATCGAGTCGAAACGCCAGGGTTTCGGTATAGAACGCCAGTGCCGTGGTGAGGTCGGCACAGCGCAGCATCGGTGTCAGCGTAGTGAAGGTCATGCGCTGAGTCGGGGCGAGCGAAACGGGGCAATCCATGGGAGAAGCATAGCGCACCGGTGCGGCCGCACCGGTGCGCGTGCCGTCTGCGACACTGCGCATTCCATCGCTGCGAGGCCGCGCCATGCCGCACAACCCGCTTGCCGCGCTGCTGGCCGAGGACCGGTGCCTGGTGCTCGACGGCGCGCTGGCCACCGAACTGGAGCGTCGCGGCTGCGATCTGCGCGATCCGCTGTGGTCGGCGAAGATCCTGCTGGAACAACCGGACCTGATCCGCGAGGTGCACCAGGACTATTTCGCCGCCGGTGCGCAGTGCGCGATCACCGCCAGCTACCAGGCCACGCCGCAGGGCTTCGCTGCGCGCGGGATCGACCTCGCGCACTCGCATCGCTTGATCGCACGCAGCGTCGAACTGGCGCAACAGGCAAGGCAGGCGCATCTCGCGCGGCATCCGCAGGCGGATGCCTTGCTAGTCGCCGGCTCGGTCGGTCCGTATGGCGCCTATCTGGCCGACGGGTCCGAATACCGTGGCGACTACACGTTGCCGCAGGCGGCATTGCGGGACTTCCACCGCCCGCGCATCGCCGCGTTGATGGAAGCCGGCGTGGATCTGCTGGCCTGCGAGACGCAGCCGTCATTGGCGGAAATGGCGGCCTTGCTGCAGATGCTGGAGGAGTTTTCTGGGGTTGTCGCCTGGTTCGCCTGCACCCTGCGCGATGCCGCGCACCTCAGCGACGGCACGCCGTTGCGCGAGGTGGTGGCGTTGCTCGACGGCCACCCGCAGGTGGTCGCGCTCGGCGTCAACTGCGTCGCGCCGTCGCTGGCCACTGCGGCGTTGCGTCATCTGGCGACGCTGACGCGGTTGCCGCTGGTGGTGTATCCGAACGCGGGCGAGCGCTACGACGCCGAGCGCAAATGCTGGCAGGCCGACAGCGCCGATGCCGGCGCCCTGGTCGACCACCTCGCCGCCTGGCGTGCGGCCGGCGCC
>NZ_AQOI01000615.1:0-7186 GCF_000364665.1 Xanthomonas sp. SHU 199 | reverse complement strand
TGATCGGCGGCTGCTGCCGCACCGCGCCGCAGGACATCGCGCAGCTGGCGCGGCGTCTGGCATCGTCTTAGAGAGGGCGGGTCGCCTTGCACGCGACGGCGCGATGGCTTCGCCGTCGGGTTTCAGTGGGTGTCGGCGCTGGTCAGTCGCCTTGCCCGTTTGTGGGAGGGACTTCAGTCCCGACGCCCTTCACTGCAATGCGTCGGGACTGAAGTCCCTCCCACAATGGGTTCGTGCGCGCTCATGTCCTGGTGGAACTGGCGTGCTATCTGCCTCCGTGCGGCGGCTGCTTTCCAGTAGGGGCGGCTTCAGCCGCGACCGGGCTTCACCAGCAAGGCCCCATCGCGGCTGAAGCCGCTCCTGCGACGATCCCGCGACGCCTCAGGTCGCATGTTCCGCGGGAGGAGCGGCTTCCCGCTCACCCCTTCTTCTTGCTCGCCACCCAGCGCTCGATCTTCTCCTGCAGCACGTTCAGTGGCACCGAGCCGTCCTTCAGCACTTCGGCATGGAACTCACGGATATCGAACTTGTCGCCGAGTTGCGCGCGCGCGTAGTCGCGCAGTTGCATGATCTTCATCTCGCCGATCTTGTAGGACAGCGCCTGGCCGGGGATGGCCATGTAGCGCTCGGCCTCGGCTTCGGCATCGGTGCGGCTGGTCGCCGAGTTCTGCAGCATGTAGTCGATCACCTGCTCGCGGGTCCAGCCCTTGCTGTGCAGGCCGGTGTCCACCACCAGGCGGATCGCGCGCCACAGCTCGTTCTGCAGGTAGCCGAAATAGTTGTAGGGATCCTGGTACAGGCCCAGGTCCTTGCCCAGCGATTCGGCGTACAGGCCCCAGCCTTCGATGAAGGCGGTCTCGCCGCCGAAGCGGCGGAACTTGGGCAGGTTGGTCAGCTCCTGCTGCAGGCCGAGCTGGAAGTGGTGGCCGGGAATGGCCTCGTGCAGGTACAGGTCTTCCGCATCCCAGGTCTTGCGGCTGGGCAGGTCGTAGGTGTTGACGTAGAAGATGCCGGGGCGGCCATCCTCGCTGGGACGCATGTACGAGCCGCTGGCGGCCGACTGCGCGCGGTACGGCTCCACCGGGCGGATCTCGAACGCGGCCTTGGGCTTGAGCGAGAACATGCGCGGCACCGCCGCGTCGACCCGGCCTTCCAGGCCGCGGTAGTAGCTCAGCAGCTCGTCCTCGCTCTTGAAGGTGAAGCGCTTGTCGGTCTGCATGAACTTGAAGAACTTCTGCATCGAGCCGCGGAAGCGCACCTGCTTCATCACTGCCTGGATCTGGCCCTGGATGCGCGCCACCTCGTCCAGGCCGATCTGGTGGATCTGGGCGGGGGTCAGGTCGGTGGTGGTGCTCTGACGCACGTTCCAGGCGTACCAGGCATCGCCGCCGGGCAGGGCGCCGATGCCGGCGGTATTGCGCGTGGCCGGCAGATATTCGGTGGCGATGAAGCCGCGCAGCGCGCGGTACGCGGGCATGATCCGGTACTCGATCATGCGCTTGTATTCGGCGGTGATGCGCTGCTTCTCGGCCTCCGGAATGTCCGCCGGCAGGTTGCGCACCGGGCCCCAGAACAGGCTCTCCTCGGCGGTGGGCTTGATGATCGCATCGAGCTGCGGCAGCACCTTCTCCATCAGCGCGCGCGGCTGCACCACGCCGGCCTTCATGCCTTCGCGCATGTTGGCGATGGCCTGGTCGAACAGCGCCGGGATGCCGAGCGCGCGCCGCGACCAGTTGTCGTAATCCTTGACCGTGCGGAACGGCTGCGCGCCGGTGCCGGAGCCGAGCATCACCATGATGCTGCCGACGTTGTAGAACTGGTTCACCGGCTGCATCCAGCTCGGATACTTCTCCGCCTCCAGCGCGTTGCGCGCGTCGCCGACGAAGATCTCGTAGCTGAGCAGGTCCTGCCCGGTCAGGCCATCCTTGCCGATCGCCTCGGCCTTGCCCAGCCACTCCACGGTGAAGTCGTGCGACTGCTGGCGGAACGCAGCCGAGAGGAAGTTCGGCAACTGGTCGTTGTAGCGGCTGTCGCCCTGGAAGGTCGCCTGCAGCGGATTGAGCTTGAGCGAGGCTTCCCAGTAGTCGTCGTACAGCCGGTTCAGCTGTTGCGCCTTGGTCAGCACCACCGGGGCCGGCGCCGGCCGCGCCTTGCGGGCCTTGCTCGCCTTGGCGCGGGTCTGCGCGGTGGTCTGCTTGGTGGTCTTCTTCTTGGCCGCGTCCGCCGGGGCCGCCAGCGACAGGCTCAGGGCGGTGGCGATGGCCAGGGACAGCAGGCGGGAAAAGCGGGGCGGCATTGCGGGCTCCAACGACAAGCGAGCGGGGAGCTTGCCCGATCCGCACCGCCGAGGCCACCCATGGCCGCTGCCTGCGGGCGCCCACCGCCCTGTCGCGGGCGGGCGCCGTGTCGCGACGGGCCAGGCGGCATCGGCGTCTGCGGCGCTGCACGACGGCCGCGCGCAAGCGCGTGCGGTGCGCTCGCGCGTGTGCCGGCGTTCAGTCGGCGGCGGCTTCCTCGCGCAGTTGTTCGGCGCGTTCGGGGGTCAGGTAATCGGTGATCAGCCGCCGCATCAGGTACAGCAACGGGATCAGCAGCACCGCCAGCAGCATCTTGCAGATGTAGTTCAGCGTGCTCACCGCCAGGAACAGCTGCATCGACCAGTGCTGCGGGCCGAGCACGAAGGCGATGTAGATCACCACGAAGCTGTCGATCAGCTGCGAGACCGCGGTGGAGCCGGTGGCGCGCAGCCACACGTGCTTCTCGCCGGTCACGTTGCGGATGCGGTGGAACACCGCCACGTCGATCAGCTGGCCGGCCATGAACGCGACCAGCGAGCCGGCGATGGTCCACATGCCCTGGCCGAACACCGCGGCGAACGCGGCCTGGTAGTCGGGCACGCCCTGGTGTTGCGCCGCGGTGACCCAGAAGCCGGCTGGGGCCAGCGCGATCGCGGCGAACGCGAACAGGAAGCCGTAGCCGATCAGCGCCACCGCCAGCCAGGAGATGAAGCGCACGCCGCGGCGGCCGAAGAACTCGTTGATGGTGTCGGTGAGGATGAACACCAGCGGCCACAGCAGGGTGCCGGCGGTGAAGTTCATCGAGCCCGTCTGCCCGAACAGGTTCCAGTTCAGCGGCGCGATGCCCAGGGTGTCTTCCAGGGCGAAGATCTTGACCCCGATGAACTCGGCCAGCGCGGCGTTGACGCAGAAGAACGCCGCCAGGGCGATGAACAGCCGGACCGCGCGATCGTCGAGCGTGCCGCGGCGCATCGGCGTCAGCGGTCCACGGTGCGGGTGAAGGGCACGCTCTCCGGCGACACCGCGCCGCCGGAGATGATGAAGCTCATGGCCTGGTCCACGCTCCAGTCGGTGGGCGTGAGCAGTTCCACCGGCACGATTTCCAGGTAGCCGGAGGTCGGGTTGGGCGTGGTCGGCACGTACACCGCGGCCAGCTCGCGGCCGGTGCCGTGTTCCTTGATGACCCGCGTCACCAGGCCCACCGACTTCATGTCCCGGTGCGGGAAGTCGATCAGCACCACGCGCTGGGTGCTGCCGGGCTGGGTCTGCAGGATGTCCACCAGCTTGCGCACGCTGTCGTAGACCACGCTGGCCAGCGGGATGCGGCGCATCACGGCCTCGAACCAGCGCAGCAGGCGCTGGCCGATCATGCGCCGGCTGAGGATGCCGACCAGCAGGATCACCGCCAGGGTGGCGATCAGGGCGATGGTGTTCTGCACCCATTGCGCGGTGGCCCAGCCCAGCTCGCGCGGGAACGAGGCGGCGATGCGCACCGACAGCGGCACCACCCAGGGGCTGCTGATGCCCGAGAGCAGCACGAACACGAACTTGACCACCACCCAGGTCAGCCAGATCGGCAACAGGGTCAGCAGGCCGGTGAAGAACAGCCGTTGCAGGGACGGGCGGGGGGCGGGAGCGGAGAGATCGGGCGACATCCGCGTAGTGTAGCGGCGCGTGATGGCCGTTGGTGCGGCGCCGCATGGTCTCGCGGCGCGGCCGTGCAGCTGCGATTGGGCCGGGGCCCGCCCATGCGGCCTGCCTCGCGACGCCGCGCACGCTGACGGCGCGGTCGGTATCGCATGCGATGTGTACCCGCCTGCGTGCGCAGAGGCGGCGCCGGCCCTGGCGAACCCGCGGGCGGCAGGCGCGCTAACGCGGCGGCTTGCGCTTGACGTACAGCTGCTTGCGCGTCCGCGCCACCACCTCGCCCTGGGCGTCGACGACGTCGGTCTCGAACCAGCGCAGATGCTTGTCGCCGCCGGCGGTGGCCGCGCGCAGTTCGTCCAGCAGGGCCTGGTCCAGATCGAACCGCGCGCTGACCGTGCCGCGCCCCGGACGCACGAACTCGATGCTGCCGGCCTTGTCCCAGACGTAGTAGTCGCGCCCCAGGTTCTGCATGGTCAGCAGCATCCAGAACGGGTCGGTCATGGCGAACAGGCTGCCGCCGAAATGGGTGCCCACGTAGTTGCGGTTCCACGGACGCATGCGCAGTTCGACCCGCGCATGGCGGTAGTCGGCGCTCAGCGCGGTCACGTGGATGCCGGCGCACAGGAACGGCGGCCACAGGTTCAGGCCCAGGCGGAACAGCGATGGCTTCATTGCGCGGCAGTGGGTGGATCGGAGTGCGGCAGGGTACCAGACGCATGCGTATGGTGTGCTGGTGTCGCGTCGCTGAGCGCGTAGCCGTCGCGTCCGTCGCGCTTGACCCGGTACAGCGCCGCGTCGGCGGATTCGAAGAACGCGCGCTCCGACGTGAGCGCTGTCGCGGTGGCGCTGTGCACGCCCAGGCTGGCGGTGATGGCGACGCTGCCGTTCGGCGCGCGCAGCGACAGCCCGCGGATCTCCTCGACCAGTGCCGCGGCGATGCGGCTGGCATCGGCGGCATCGGTGGCGGGCAGGATCATGGCGAACTCGTCGCCGCCAAAGCGCGCGGCGACCTCGCGCGGATGTCGCGCATGCCGCGCCACCGCGGCGGCCACCAGCTTCAGCGCGCGGTCGCCGGTGCGATGGCCCAGGGTGTCGTTGTAGCGCTTGAAATGATCCACATCGACGATGATCAGCGTCAGCGGCCGGCCGCTGCGCCGCGCCTCGTCCAGCGTCTGGGCGAACGCCTGTTCGAAGCCGTGGCGGTTCACCAGCCCGGTCAGGGCGTCGCGATGCGCCTGGCGGCGCCAGCGTGCCGCGTGCAGGCACAACTGACCGGCGGCGACGATGGCCAGGGCGAGCAGGGCCGCCCCTGGCGCGAACCAGCGGCTGCCGAGCAGCAGCCACAGCAGGCTGCCGCCGGCGACCACCGCCATGCTCGCCAGCGGCACCAGCCAGCGCCGTCGGCGCCCACCGGCGCACTGCGTGCCCAGGCAGGCCAGCAGCACCAGCAGCGTGGACCCGGCCACCTG
Source organism: Xanthomonas sp. SHU 199 (assembly GCF_000364665.1). Classification (NCBI taxonomy): domain Bacteria; kingdom Pseudomonadati; phylum Pseudomonadota; class Gammaproteobacteria; order Lysobacterales; family Lysobacteraceae; genus Xanthomonas; species Xanthomonas sp. SHU 199. The sequence goes on along the minus strand of NZ_AQOI01000615.1, from coordinate 1,773 downwards.
GGCAGTGCGCGACGACGGCAGGATCGGGTCGCCGCGCAACAGCATCGCCGCGACGTTGGCCTGGTATTCGGGCGCGCTCATCCAGCGCGCATCGGACATCGGCGTCATCACCCGCTGCCCCAGACCGGTGGCGGTGACGCCGACGATCGCCAGGCGTCCGCGCAGCGACTGCGGCGGAATCCGGCCCTGCACGACGTCGACGTAGGACACCTGCGCGAACGGTGCCGACGGCGCGGCGAAACGCAGGCCGACGTAGTCCGCGCGATGCCAGGCATAGGGTGCGTCGGTGGTGGCCGGCGCCGGCGGCAGCGCGCGGCCGGTGAGGGCCGCGGCCAGCGCCGGCCAGTGCGCACTGCCGAGCCCGGCGCGCAGGTAGACGCCGCGCGCGATGCCGTCGGCATCGACGGCGAGGTCGGTGTGCGCCAGCGCCGCCGCGGCGGTGGCGATGGCGGGGATCGGCAACAGCTCCTGCGGCATGTCCGCACCGCCGGCGCTGCCGATCACCGGCAGCACGGTGCGGCCATTGCGCCGCAGCGCCGCGGCCAGGCGCGCATCGTCGTCGGCGTGTTGCAGGTCGGGTTCGCTGAACAGCAGATCCAGCGCCACCCGCTCGGTGCCCGCTGCGCTGAGCCGGTCGAGCAGGCGCGCGTGCAGGTCGCGTCGCCATGGCCACTGGCCCAGTGTCTGCAGGCTGCGGTCGTCGATGGCGATCAGCAGCATGCGCGGATCGGCCGGACGCGGCGCCTGCGCGATTGCCGCGTCGTACAGCGCGTTGTCCAGGCGCCCGGTGACATCGCCCAGGCTCAGTGCCGCGGCCAGTGCGGCTGCGACGAGCGCCACCAGCACGTGTCGCAGCAGCGTGGCGTTCACAACGCCAGCCACAGCAGCAGCGCGCCGCCGGCCATGCCGAGCTTGCAGTAGCGGCAGGGCAGGTCCAGCGTCTGCGGCGTCGAGAACGGCGCGGCCTCGCCGTCGGCGTCCAGGGTCTGGATGCGCACGTACCAGGTGCCGCGGCGCGGCCGCGGCAGCGCGACCTGCGGCTGGGTCACGGTGCGTTCGAGCAGGCCGCGGCGGAACGCGGGATCGCGCGCCAGCTGCACCCGGTAATGGTGCGCGTCCGGATCCGGCTGCCAGCGCAGGGTCAGCGTGCTGCGCTCGGCCTGCGCCGGCGCCAGGCCGGGATCGACCGGCGTATCGCTGAGATGCAGCGTCAGCGCCTGCCCGAACGGGCCTTGCCGGCCTTGCGCATCGCGCGAGGCGAGGCGCCAGAAGTAGGTGCCGGGCGGCAGGGGCTGCGGCGCGCGCAGATGGGTCGCGTCGGTCTCCTGCTCCAGCAGCAGGTCCTGGAACTGCGCATCGCGCGCCACTTGCAGCACGCTGCTGGTCGCCTCCGGGTTGCGGGTCCAGGCGAAGCGCGGCCGCGCGATGCGCAGTTGCTGCTCGTGCAGCGGCTGCACGGTCAGCGGCGGCAGCGGCGTGGCCGAGACCTGCAGCGGCTGCTCGGCGTCCTCGCCTTCCACGCCGGTGGCGGTGACGCCACGCAGCAGCAGCCGCAGGTCGCCGGCCGGCAGCGCGTCCAGCGCCAGTGCGGTGGTCTCGGTTTCCTGGGCGAAGCGCAGCACCTCGCGTTGCTGCGCGTCCACCGCCTCGAGGCGGTAGTGGCTGGCGCCGGCCAGCGGCGCCCAGGCGAGCAGGTAGGGCGGACGCTGCAGCCGACTGTGCGCCAGGTCCAGGATCGGCGCCGGCAGCAGCGCTTCCTGCCGCGGCGCCGAG
>NZ_AQOI01000614.1:0-535 GCF_000364665.1 Xanthomonas sp. SHU 199 | reverse complement strand
CTGGCGCCCTGCGGCCGCAGGCCAGCACCGGCCGGGCCGCGGCAGCGCTCAGCGTCCGCGCAGCCGATCCAGCGCCAGCGAGAGCAGCATGGCGCCGACGCCCCCGGCAAGCACGCAAGATCCCAGCCAGCTGCCGGGCTCGCGGAACGCGTCGCGGTGGCTGTTGATCCAGGCGATGAGCGCACCGACGCAGACGGCCGACATGCCGGCACCGATCACCCCCACCAGCAGATGCGCGCGCCAGCCACGCAGGCGGGGCCAGGCATAGGCGGCGAACAGGCCGGTCAACAGCCCCGGCAACGCGCCGAAGATGCAGGACATCAACGCCATGAGCAGGAGAAGCGGCAGCGCATCGCCGAAGCCGCCGGGCTGCCCCCACGTCCAGGAAAACGCCAACGGCAGGCCAACGACCAGCGTGCCCAGGAGCGGCCCGACGATCGCGAACGCCAGCACCACGCCGCCGCGGACCAGCCAGCGCGGCGCCCCATTGCCCGGGGGCACGCCATCCGGCTGCGCGCGCGCAGCGGCCGCGGCG
>NZ_AQOI01000613.1:0-1588 GCF_000364665.1 Xanthomonas sp. SHU 199 | reverse complement strand
CCGCTGTCAAGCCGGCGCCCGCCGGCCGGGCAGGCGCGCGGGCGGCGGCGGGGTTCCCGGAGCCCGCCGGACTCAGTGCCAGCCGCCCTTGGCGGCCACGCCGATCGCCAGCGCCACCACCAGCAGCGCCGCCGCCGACAGCAGGCCGAACAGGGCCAGGATCACCACCGTGACCGTGCCCAGCTTGCGCTGCTGCCATTCCGGGTGGTCGGTGTAGGCCCACTTGTCCACCACCAGGGTGTCGCAGAGCATGTCGTGCAGGGCCTGCTTGCGCTCGGTGAAGGCCGCCATCAGCAGGCCGATGCCCAGGGTCAGGCTGCTCAGCATGAAGCCGAAGTAGCGGCCCACGCCGCGGGACACGGTGATGCGGCTGCCGTCGGTGCGCACCACCTTGATGCCGACCGCCATCTTGCCCAGCGTGGCCTGCTTGGTGGAGGCGTGGAACAGGCCGTAGTACAGCGCCGCGATCGCCATCGGCAGCAGGTACAGCATGAGCAGCATGACGATGCCGGCGGCGGTGCTGAAGTCCGGCTGCTTGCCGAAGCCGGTGATCCCGAAGAAGCCCAGCATCACCACGAACTGGATCACGTTGGCGACGATGCCGACCAGGAACGCGTCGATCAGGTAGGCGGCCACGCGTTTCCAGAAACCGGCCTGCACCACCTCGCCGCCGCCGACCACCCGCGCGCCACCGTCGAGCACGGCACTGGGCGCCGCGTAGGGCGACGCCGCCACGGCCGGCGCGGGCGCAGTCCAGGCGTCGGGGACGGTCGCGGCCGGGGGCGGAGGAGGAGTCTCTCGGTCAACCTCGATCGGGGCAATCGCCGGCGCCGGCGCCTGGGTCAGGCCGAGTTCGTCGACGAACTCGGCCAGGGTGCGCCATTCGCTCAGGCCCTCGCGCCAGACCAGGGTGGACAATCCGATCTCGCCGCGCTGGAAGCGCTGCTGCAGGTCGGCGGCCGCTAGCGGCCCATGGCGCTGCTGCGCTGCGTCGGCGTAGTACCACTCAGTCATTCTGTTCCCCGGGAGTTGCAGTCGAAAACGGTGCGCCGGTCAGCCGCCGCGGCAGTGGACCGGCAGAACGCGATCGTCCAGGTCGGAACTGCAGTTCCAGGCGGACGTGCGCTCATCGTAGTCCAGCCACAGCGCTTTGCCATCCAGGCGCTTGGTGCCGGGCAGGTGCAGGGTGGCTTCCAGGCCGCAGTGGCCGTTGTCGAAGCGGCCGACCCGCACCTGCGCGATGGTGTCGCCGGCATAGCTCTGCGGTGCGCCGAAGCCGGTGTCGCCGTTGACCGCGCAGCGGTGCTCCTGCGCATTGAAGGCGGCGATCTGGTCCTTCAGCGGCGCCAGGTGGTCGAGCGCCTGCGCGACCTTCGCGCGTGCCAGGTAGTCCTGGTACGCGGGCAGGGCGATCGCCGCGGCGATGCCCAGGAACGCCACCAGCAGCACGCCGACGATGGTGCCGACGATGGCCATGATCGCGCAGCCGGACAGGCCGCTGCGCGGCGCGGCGGTGGCAGCGGGGGGCACGGGCGCGGCCGTCTGGAGCGGTGGCGGCAAGGGCGGCGGGGTGGGGGCGTCGGGCAGG
>NZ_AQOI01000612.1:0-1010 GCF_000364665.1 Xanthomonas sp. SHU 199 | reverse complement strand
GTGCAGCGGCCGCCACTCCGGCAGGCCTTCACGCCAGACCAGGGTCTCGCGCTGCAGGCGGCCGTCGTGCAGGCGTTCCAGCAGGGCGGGCGCCGGCAACGGGCCGTGCCGCTCGCGCGCGGCATCGACGTAGTACCAGATCGCCAATGGGGGAGTGTCTTCGTGCATCCGTGCGCGACCGTCAGCGACTCAGTGAACCGGCTCCGGCTCGTCGACGAACATCTGCGTTTCCATCCACGCGTACGCCGCCTCGGCACCAGGCTGGTTGAACAGCACCATCAGCACCACCCACTTCAGGTCGTCCAGATCCAGTTCGTCCTGATCCAGGGCCATGGCGCGGTCCAGCACCAGCTCGCGCTGGTCGCTGTCGAGGATGCCGTGCTGCTCCAGGAACAGCAGGAAGCCGCGGCATTCCACGTCGAGCTTGTCCAGTTCCGGACCGTGGTAGATGCGGATCGGGCCATCGATGCGCGGCTGCGCCACGGCCGGGCGCTGGTCGGCCAGGGCGTCGAGCCAGTCGAACGCCTTGCTGATCTCGGTGGGGCTGAAACCGGCCTGGATCAGGCCATTCTGGAGGGAGTCGCGATCGCGGACCGGATCCGCGTCTTCGCTGAAATAGTGTTCGAACAGGTACAGCAGGACATCCAGAATGCTCTCTTTCATTGCCCCTCGGCCTGCGTCGCGAGACGCTGTGGAGGTGAAGAAACTAGGGTTTGCGGGTGTAACGACCGCGTTCGACCGCCACGTAGCCATCCAGTTCCATGGCCAGCAGCATGGAGGACGCCGCTGCGGCCGTCAATCCGCTGCGTGCGATCACTGAATCCATACAGATGGGGTCGTGGCCCAGCGCCTGCCACAAGCGCTGGTAGTCGGGGTGGGGGAAGGCCGGTGTGGCCGCGCGCGCGGTGCTGGCTCCCTGTGTGGGGGCGTTCAGGCGCCCGCGCAAGGCGTCGGCCAGTTCGGCGGCCAGGGGCGCGACCCCGGCCAGCACCTCCTCGGCACTTTCCACC
>NZ_AQOI01000611.1:0-1741 GCF_000364665.1 Xanthomonas sp. SHU 199 | reverse complement strand
CGCGGCGCTGTACGCGCCCACCGCCGATGCGGGAAGCGCCGCCGGCCTGCCGCGGCAGACCCAGGACCCGGCGGGCGGCCTGCCGCCGACTGCCGCCGACACCGGCGTGCCGCCGCTCGGCTACGCCATCGCGCAATTGCACGGCATCTACATCCTGGCCGAGAACGCCGACGGCCTGATCGTGGTCGACATGCACGCCGCGCACGAACGCATCGGCTACGAGCGCCTGAAGACCGCGCACGATGGGATCGGCCTGCACGCGCAGCCGCTGCTGGTGCCGATCACCCTGGCAGTCGGCGAACGCGATGCCGACACCGCCGAGCGCGAGGCGGAGACGCTGGCCGCGCTCGGGTTCGAGATCACCCGCAGCGGACCGCAATCGCTGCACGTGCGCAGCATTCCCGCACTGCTGGCGCAGGCCGAGCCGGAGGCCTTGCTGCGCGACGTGCTCACCGACCTGCGCGAACACGGCCACAGCGGTCGTGTCGCCGGCGCGCGCGATGCGCTGCTGTCGACCATGGCCTGCCACGGCGCGGTGCGCGCCAACCGCCGCCTCACCATTCCGGAAATGAACGCACTGCTGCGCGACATGGAAGCCACCGAGCGCTCCGGACAATGCAATCATGGGCGTCCGACCTGGGCACGGTTCACCCTGGGCGAGATCGATCGTTGGTTCCTGCGGGGGCGGTGATGGACAAGCGGATGTGGACGGCGGCGCTGCTGGCGGCGCTCGTCGCCTTGAGTGGCTGCGGCAAGCACGCGCCGGCACCGGCCGCGCCGAAGGCGATGGACGCACGGTTCGTGGCCGATGAGCAGGCTTGGCGCGCGCAGCGCCAGCGCGAACTGCAGGCGCCGGATGGCTGGACCAGCCTGGTCGGCTTGCACTGGCTGGAATTGAAGGAGCACTACATCGGCAGTGGCCCGGACAGCGGCATCCGCCTGGCGGTGGGGCCGGCGCGGATGGCGCTGGTGTCGCAGGCGCAGCGCGAGGTGTACCTGACCCCCGAGCGCGGCGCCGCCTTCAGCGTCGCCGGCGCGCCGGTGCAGGGGCGGATCCGCGTGTACAGCGACCACGATCCGCAGCCGACGGTGATCGACTTCGACGACGGCAAGGGCAAGCTCAGCCTGATCGAACGTGGCGGTCGTTATGCGCTGCGGGTCAAGCACGCCGATGCGCCGACCCGGCTCGGTTTCGCAGGCGTGCCGTACTGGCCGCTGGCCGAATCCTGGCGCGTGCGCGGGCGTTTCGTGCCCAATCCACCGGGCACGACCCTGCCCATCGTCGACATCATCGGCGTCACCACGCCATCGCCGAATCCCGGTGCGCTGGAGTTCGAGCGCGGCGGCAAGCGCTACCGCCTGCAGGCGATCGGCGAACCCGGTCAGCCGCTGTTCGTGGTGTTCGCCGACCGCACCAGCGGTCACGGCAGCTATCCCGCCGGGCGCTTCCTGGACGTGGACCCGCCCGCGGCCGACGGCAGCGTGGTGCTGGATTTCAACCGCGCCTACGACCCACCGTGCGCGTTCACCCCGTTTGCCACCTGTCCGTTGCCGCCGCCGGAGAACCGCCTCGACCTGGCGGTGGATGCCGGCGAGAAGGCCTACGCCGCCGCCCATTGACCCGAGGATGCCGATGACCCCGTTCCCGCGCCTGTTGCGCCGCCTGCTGCTGGGCCTGTCGCTGTGCCTGGTGCTGCCGGCACTGGCCCGCACGCCGCCGCCGGTGGCCGCGACGCCTGTC
>NZ_AQOI01000610.1:0-1283 GCF_000364665.1 Xanthomonas sp. SHU 199 | reverse complement strand
GCGGCCGGCGCCGACGGCTGCCGCGCACAGCCGACCAGCGCTGCCGCAAGCATGCTCCAGACCATCACAACGCCGCTGCTGCGCACTTTTCCTCCGAACCATGGACCTTGCGACGCCATCCCGTCCGGCGCGCCGTGCGGCCGGCGGAGCGACGTTAGGCTATTCTCGCCTGCCTGAGCAAACCCTGCAGTCAACGGAAATCACGTGCCTTACTGGATCAAGCAACCTGCCGAGCTGAGCGAACGGCTGGCGCAGCGACCGGCCCGCATCGGCCTGGATACCGAATTCGTCCGCGAACGCACCTACTGGCCGCAACTGGCGCTGGTGCAGATGGCGGTGGGCGACGAAATCCTGCTGATCGACCCGCTGATCCCGGGCATGCCGCAGGCGCTGGCGCCGTGGCTGAGCGACCCGGACATCCTCAAGATCATGCACAGCGCCAGCGAAGACCTGGTCGCCTTCAAGTGCGCCTGCGGCACCCTGCCGCGGCCGCTGTTCGACACCCAGATCGCCGCCGGCCTGGCCGGGCTCGGCGCCGGCATGGGCTACCAGAAGCTGGTGCTGGAGATCACCGGCGTGCACCTGGCCAAGGGCGAGACCCGCTCGGACTGGCTGCGCCGCCCGCTGTCGCCGGCGCAGCTGGAGTACGCCGCCGACGACGTGCGCCATCTGTTCGCGCTGCACGACAACCTGCAGGCGCGGTTGCAGACCCTGGAGCGCGGCGACTGGCTGCACGAGGACGGCGAACGCCTGCTCGGCACCGTCGAGCACGACGACGGCGAACGCTGGCCGCACCTGGGCATGCGCTCGGCGCAGTTCATGGACCGCCCCGCGCAACTGCGCCTGCTGCGCCTGCTGCGCTGGCGCGACGCGCAGGCCCGGCACAACGACAAACCGCGCAGCTGGATCCTGGACAACGAACTGGCCGCCACCCTGGCGCGCTTCCCGCCGCAGGACCAACCGGCCATGCTGGCGCTGTTCGACAAACACCCCAAGGCGCCGCGCAAGCTCAGCGATGCGGTGTGGCAGGCGCTGACCACACCGCTGGCCGACGAAGCCGACGCCCCACAGGCGCTGGCCGCCAGCGACGACAACAAGGCCGCGCTGAAGCGGCTGCAGGACGCGGTGGCCGCGCGCAGCGCCGAACTCGGCCTGCCCGACGGCCTGCTGGCCTCGCGCAAGCACCTGGAAGCCCTGCTGGAAAGCGCGCAATGGCCAGCACCGCTGGCGGGCTGGCGCCGGCGCGAACTGGAACCGCGGCTGCAGCCGCTGCTGGCGGCCAC
>NZ_AQOI01000609.1:0-603 GCF_000364665.1 Xanthomonas sp. SHU 199 | reverse complement strand
GCATCCTCGCGCACCCGCGCCGCGCGCGCCAGCCAACTGCCGGCGGCGGCGAAATCCGAGGCCGCCGCGGCCGTCTCGGCGCGACGGATCAGCGCGCTTTCCACCGCCGCCACGCCCTGCCGCGCGCGCGCATCGTCCGCATCCAGCAGCAACGCCTCACGGAAATTGGCCAGGGCGCCGTTGCCGTCCTCGCCCAGGCGGCCGCCACGCAGGTCGTCCTCGCCGGCGCGGTTGTAGGCCAGCACCCGCGAGGCGGTCTCCACCCGCTGCTGCAGGCGCCGCACCGCCGGGTCATCGGCATCCAGCCACAGCGCCACCATCGCGATGCGCGCGGCCTGCTCGAGCGTGCGTTCGGAAAGATCCGGATCGCCCAGCGCCTGCGCGCCGAGTTGCAACAGGCGCCGCCGCGCCTTGCGCAGGCCGTCCTGGGCAACGCGATCGTTCGGCGCCAGGCTGCGGATCGCCAGGTACAGCGGAATCGCCGACTGCGCATCCTCGAACAGGCGATCCTCGGCCAGCGCGCGCGCCGCCTGGCGCCGCGCCTGCGGCAGGCCGCTGCGCGTCAGGGTCGGCAACGGCGGCTGCCAGCGCGCCACGGTCTCG
>NZ_AQOI01000608.1:0-907 GCF_000364665.1 Xanthomonas sp. SHU 199 | reverse complement strand
GGGCGTGGCCAGCCGCGGCTACGGGCGCAGCCAGCCGCAGGAGCCGCGCTGGATCGAGCCGGGCACCTCGGCCGAGCAGGGCGGCGACGAGCCGGTGCTGATCGCGCGCAAGACCAGCGTGCCGGTGCGGGTGGACCGGGACCGCGTTGCCGCGGCACGCGCGCTGCTGCAGGCCGGCTGCGACATCGTGGTCTGCGACGATGGCCTGCAGCACTACCGGCTGCAGCGCGACATCGAGATCGAGGTGGTGGACGGCCAGCGCCGCTACGGCAACGGCCGCCTGCTGCCGGCCGGGCCGCTGCGCGAGCCGGTGGCGCGCGGCAACGAATGCGATTTCCGGGTCATCAATCTGGGCCAGGCCAGCGACAGCGGCGCGCTCGAAGTCGGCTTCGGCGAATGGGCGATGCGCCTGCGCATCGACAGCGCGCAACCGCTGCGCGGCGGCCGTGCGCGGCCGCTGCGCAGCTTCGCCGGCCAGCGCGTGCATGCCGTGGCCGGCATCGCCCACCCGCAGCGCTTCTTCGACATGCTGCGCGCGCAGGGCATCGGCGTGGTGCCGCATGCCTTTCCCGACCACCACCAGTACCGCGCCGCGGACCTGGCCTTCGGCAGCGAACTGCCGGTGCTGATGACCGAGAAGGACGCGGTCAAGTGCGCCGCCTTCGTCAACGACTGGTGCTTCAGCGTGCCGCTGGTCGCCGAGCTGCCGGCGGCGTTCTGGATCGGCCTGCTCGACCGGCTGGACAAGCTGCGCGGCCGCGCGGGCGAGGCTGGCGGCTAGCGGCGCCTCTCAGCACCGGTTTCCGCCGCAATCGCACCGGATCCAGCGTTAGCGGCTTCAGCCGCGACGGGGCGTTCCCGGTCAAGCCCATCGCGGCTGAAGCCGCTTGTGTCAAATAAGGGTCTA
>NZ_AQOI01000607.1:0-520 GCF_000364665.1 Xanthomonas sp. SHU 199 | reverse complement strand
CCCGCCGTCGGCGCGGCGGTGCGCTGGCACGCAGCGGCGAACAGCGACAGCGCGACGACGGCGGACAGGCGCAACGCTTTCCTCATTGCGTGGCGCCCGCGGTCTTGTTGATGGAATGGATGAAGGCCAGCAGCTTCTCGGTATCGCCCGGCTTGAGCACGGGACCGAACGGCGGCATCTGCCCGACCACCTTCTCGTGGCCGATCCGGGTCTTGCCGTGCGCGGTCATGCCGGCCGTCCCTTCGGTGATCAGCGTACGCAAGGTGTCGTCGTCGCTGCCGTACACCCAGATATCGTTGGTCAGCGGCGGACACATGCCGCCACCACCGGTGCCGCCGTGACAGGCGGTGCAGCCGGCGGAGTTGAACAGCGCCTTGCCTTCGGCGACCAACTCCGGGGTGACCTTGACCGGCGGTCCCTTCGGAATCGGCGTCACCGCCGCAGCGGGAGCCGGTGCGGCGGCAGGAGCAGCAGCGGCGGGCGCGGTCGCCGCCGGCGCAGAGGCCGGTGCAGGCGCCGG
>NZ_AQOI01000606.1:0-1820 GCF_000364665.1 Xanthomonas sp. SHU 199 | reverse complement strand
CGCTGGCGCGGCGGGCGTCTCCTGCTTGCCGCAGGCGGCCAGCAACAGGAGCGAGGCGAACAGGGACACGGGCAACAGCACGGAGACGGCACGACGACGGACGGAAGCAGAGCGCATGGGAGCAGAACCTTTGCGGAGTGCACGATGGGAGGAGCAGGCCGCGCGAGCGGCGTGTACGGAACGGCGGAAAGCGGTCATTGCGTGCGTCGGTGCTGGGCCTCCGTCAGCAGGTGGGCGAGTTCGGCATTGCCGCGTTGCTGGGCCAGCGCCGCCGGGGTCTTGCCGTCGGCGTCGCGCGCATCGGCGCTGGCGCCGGCGGCGAGCAGGCGCCGCGCGCTGTCCTCGCGCCCCGCAGCGGCGGCCAGCATCAACGGCGTGACGCCGGCGCGGTTGGCACGGTCGGCTTCGGCACCGCGCTTGAGCAGCAGATCGAGGATCTTCGGGTCGTTGCGCGCCACCGCGAACATCACCGGGGTGAAGCCGGCCGGGTTGGCACGGCGCACGCTGGCACCCGCGGTGAGCAATGCCTGTACCAGGTCGGCGTCGGCGTATGAGATGGCCAGGTCCAGCGGCGTCCAGCCGTCGGCGGACACCGCCTCGACCTTGGCGCCATGCGCCAGCAATTGCGCGGCGCTCTTGCCGTCGTTGGACCAGGCCGCCTTCATCAACGGCGTCCAGCCATTGCTGTCGCGGTTTTCGACCTTGGCGCCGGCGGCCAGCAGCTCGCCGACCAGCAGCGGCGCCTGGTTGCGGATCGCCTGCTGCAGCGGCGGCTCGCCGAGCAGGTTGGGCTTGTCGGCGCTGGCGCCATGCCGCAGCAGCCAGGCCACGCGCACGCCATCGCCGGCGTCCAGCGCATGCGCCAGTTCCTCGTTGGGATCGGCACCGCCGGCGATGCGCAACTGCAATTGCGCCAGCATGTCCGACGAGGCCTGCGCGCTCGGCGTATCGTCCTGGTCGTCGGGCACCGCGTAGGAGCCGTGCGAGCGCAGATCGCCGGCGACGATGCAATCGGCGCAGTCCACCAGCGGCACGTGATACTCGCGCAGGATCGCGCCGATCTTGCCGGCGCTGCGCTGCATCGCCGCGTTCAGCGCATCGCGCAGTGCCGCGTTCTTGCGCGACACCGCCCACGCCATCGAATACTCCAGCACCTCGTTGTCGATGACGTTCAGCGGCACCACGCCCAGACCGCCGCGCGCGGCGTAGTAGCCAGCCACCGGCCCCCAGGATTCGGCGGCATCGAGCTTGCCGGCGGCGACCTGCTCGGCGAGCTTGCCGGGATGTTCCTGCGGCGCACTCGCCGAATCGTAGAACAGGTACTGCACCTCGCCCTGCACGCCATGGTCGAACAGCGCCTGCCGCGCCGGCGAACTCTGGAACACACCGACCTTTAGCTTCTTCAGTGCCGGATCGTCCAGCGACGCCGGGTGCAGGTCCAGGCCCTTGCGGGTGACCAGCACGTAGGTGGAGCGATACAGCGGGCGCGTGGGCAGGCCCATTTCGAAATCGCTGTTCATGTCCATCAGCACGTCGCAGCGCCCGGCGTTGATCGTGCTGCGCGCCAGGCCGCGCTGGTAGTAGCTGCGCCACTCGTACTCCAGGCGCCGGCCCATCTCCGCGGCCACCACCTGGGCGATCTTGTTCTGGAAGCCCTCGCCTGCACGATCGGACAACGGCATGTTGCCGGGATCGGCACAGACCCGCAGCACCGGCGCATCGGCCGGCAGCGTCGTGGCGGGCGCGGCGGATGCCGGTGCCGCAACGGCGGGCGGGGCAGCAGGAGCGCGAGCCGTCGCGGACGACGGCTCGCGCGTACA
>NZ_AQOI01000605.1:0-1946 GCF_000364665.1 Xanthomonas sp. SHU 199 | reverse complement strand
CGGTGGCGGCTGGGGCCCGGTGGCGACCTCGACCCTGCTCGCCCACGGCGGCCAGGCCCGCACCACCATCGGCACAGTCAACGCCGCCGAGTTCCTGGTGACGCTGTCGATCTCGCTGACCTTCCTGCTGACCATGGGCGTGCAGCACCTGGACATCGTGCTCGGCCTGCTGGTCGGCGGCATGCTCGCCGCGCCGCTGGCGGCGCTGCTGGTCAAGCGCGTGCGCGAGCGCTGGGTGCTGGTGGCGGTGGGCCTGCTGGTGCTGGGCATCAGCCTGTATCAGGTGGGCGGGGCGCTGTATCGGTGGTTGGGGTGAGGCCCGGGATTTGGGAGTCGGGATTGGGGATTCGCAAAGGCGGTCTCCGCGGCGCCTGAAGCCGTTGCGCTGGTGACCCGTTCTGCGGTCAGGCCGGGTTCGCTTTTGCTGGGGCGGGCCGCGCGATGATCGCGGCCGGGACGCTGCCACTGATGGCCGCGCGTCTCGCCCCGCCCTCCCCCCGCGAGACCGCCATGCGCCATGCCCTTCCGCTCTTCCTGGCCTTGCTGTGCCTGGCGCTGCCTGCGCCGCGCGCGCAGGCCGACGACGCCTTCGCCCGGCTCGGGCGCGGGGTCAACATCCTCGGCTACGACCCGCTGTGGAACGACCCGGCGAAGGCGCGTTTCCGCCCGCCGCTGTACCGCACGATCCGCGACGGCGGCTTCCGCACGGTGCGGCTCAACCTGCAGGCCTTCGCGCACATGGACGCGGGCAACCGGCTCGACCCGACCTGGCTGAAGACGCTGGACACGGTGGTCGACCAGGCCACCGCAGCCGGCCTGAACGTGATCCTGGACGAACACGACTTCCATCCGTGCGCCGCCGATGCCGCGCTGTGCCGGACCAGGCTGCTGGCGTTCTGGAACCAGGTCGCCCCGCGCTACCGCCACGCGCCGCCGTCGGTGCTGTTCGAGATCCTCAACGAGCCCAACGGCCAGATGACCAGCGCGGTGTGGAACGATTTGCTGCGCGATGCGTTGCAGATCATCCGCCGCAACAACCCGACCCGCACGGTGGTGGTGGGCCCGGCCAGCAGCAATTCCTTCACCGCGCTCGACAGCCTGCGCCTGCCCGAGGACGATGCGCACCTGCTGGTCACCGTGCACTACTACAACCCGTTCCGCTTCACCCACCAGGGCGCGCCGTGGGCCCCGGCAGACATCCGCGACCACACCGGCGTGAGCTGGGGCAGCGCAGCCGACCGGACCAAGCTCTACGGCGAGTTCGACCGCATCGCGGCCTGGGCCAAGGCGCATCACCGGCAGGTACTGCTGGGCGAGTTCGGTGCCTACGAGCAGGCGCCGCCGGCCGATCGCCTGGCCTGGACGGTGGCGGTGGTCAACGCCGCCGAGAAACGCCATTTCGCCTGGGCGTATTGGGAGTTCGAGGGCAGCTTCGGCGCCTACGACATCGACCGCGGGCAATGGGTCGCGCCGCTGCACCATGCGCTGGTGGGCAGCGACAGCGCTTACCGCGGGTCTGCCGGCGGCTGATGCCGGCCTTCCCCGCCGCGGCGCGCCCTAGCGGGAACCGACGACCTCGCCGGCGCGGTCGCGGCAGCCCCAGTTGAGGATCGGCGTGCCGGACGGCAGCAGCCGGCGGAACACCGCCACCGCGCCGTGCTTGGGATTGACCACCACCGGCGCGGCCGCGGCCTGCAACAGCGGCAGATCGGCGGTGCTGTCGGAATAGGCCATGGCGATCTCGCCGTAGCCCAGTTCGCGCAGCATGCGCATCTTTTCCTCGTTGTGGCAGTGGCGCGTGGCGGTGACCGCGCCCAGGCGCGGGCCGATCAGGCTGCCGACCACCGGCACGTCCTGGTGCGCGACGAAGCCGAGGATGGCGCGCGCCAGTTCCGGCGGCGCGCCGGTGGCGACCACCACGCGATCGCCGGCGGCGCGGTGCCGGG
>NZ_AQOI01000604.1:0-16310 GCF_000364665.1 Xanthomonas sp. SHU 199 | reverse complement strand
CGCCTGCGGCAGCAGCCGCTGGCGGATCTGCGCCTGATGCTGCAGCACGTACTGGTCGATGATGCGGTTGAACTCGCGCGCGCGGCGCAGGCCGAAGCTGGCGATCCAGACGTAGCCGGAGATGCCGGTGCGGCGGGTCGGCAGCATCGCCACCAGCGGCCCCAGCAACGGGGTGGCCAGCACCGCGGCGGCCAGGCGCAGCGGATTGCGCTTGATCAGCCAGGCGAACAGGTGGCTGCCGGAATCGCCGTCGTACAGGGTGTGGTCGAAATCGAATACCACCAGCGGCGCATCGGCGCGCGGCAGCGGATACGGGCTGGCGTCCTGCCCGCTCATGCCGCGAAGAACAGCTGGCGCAGCGCCTCGCCCGGCTCCTCGGCGCGCATGAACGCCTCGCCGACCAGGAACGCGTGCACGCCGGCGCCGCGCATCAGCGCCACGTCGTCCGGGCCGAGGATGCCGCTTTCGGTGACCAGCAGGCGATCGCGCGGCACCGCGTCCTGCATCGACAAGGTGGTCTGCAGCGACACCTCGAAGGTGCGCAGGTTGCGGTTGTTGATGCCGATCAGCGGCGCCGGCACCTGCAGCGCGCGCTCCAGTTCGTCGATGTCGTGCACTTCCACCAGCACGTCCATGCCCAGCTGCAGGGCCAGCGACGACAGCTCGGCCAGTTGCAGGTCGTCCAGCGCGGCCACGATCAGCAGGATGCAGTCGGCGCCGAGCGTGCGCGCCTCGTACACCTGGTACGGATCGATGGTGAAATCCTTGCGCAGCACCGGCAGCGTGCAGGCATCGCGCGCCTGCTGCAGATAGCGGTCGTGACCCTGGAAGAAGTCCTCGTCGGTCAGCACCGACAGACAGGCCGCGCCGCCGAATTCGTAGCTGACCGCGATGTCGGCCGGGTGGAAGTCCGGGCGGATCACGCCCTTGGACGGGCTGGCCTTCTTGACCTCGGCGATCACCGCCGGGTCGCCGTTGGCGATGGCCGCCTGCAACGCGCGGGCGAAGCCGCGGGTGGGCGGCATGGCCTCGGCACGGGCGACCAGCTCGGCCAGCGGCACGCGCGCGCTGCGCTCGGCGATCTCGTCGGCCTTGCGCGCGAGGATGGTGCGGAGAATGTCGCTGCTCATGCGGTGGGAATCCTGGGGGATGGCCGGATTATCGGCGATGTGGGGTAAAGAAGGGATCGGGACCCGGGACCCGGGACCCGCAACAGCCTGGGCCGCCATGCACGTGTTGCAACTGACGACGGGATGGCCGGACGAATCGCAGCAGATCGGCGGAACTGGGCTCCTACCGGGTCCCGGGTCCCGGGTCCCGGGCTCCGACCAGACCCTGCGTACACGCCACATACGCCTCCAGCTTCGCCCGCGCGCGGCCGTCGGCGATGGCCGCACGGGCCAGGGCGATGCCGGCACCGATGTCGGCGGCCAGGCCGGCCACGTACAGCGCCGCGCCGGCGTTGAAGGCGACGATGTCCAGGGCCGGGCCGGGCACGTTGTCGAGCACCGCGCGCAGCATCGCCATCGATTCGGCGGCGTCGGCGACCTTGAGGTTGCGGCTGGCCGACATGGCGATGCCGAAATCCTCCGGGTGCACCTCGTACTCGCGGACCTGGCCGTCGCGCAGCTCGCCGACCAGGGTGCCGGCGCCGAGCGAGAGTTCGTCCATGTCGTCGCGGCCCCACACCACCAGCGCGCGTTCGGCGCCCAGTTCCTGCAGCACGCGCGCCTGGATGCCGACCAGGTCGGGGTGGAACACGCCCATCAGGATGTTCGGCGCGCCGGCCGGGTTGGTCAGCGGGCCGAGGATGTTGAAGATGGTGCGCACGCCCATCTCGCGCCGCACCGGCGCCACCACCTTCATCGCCGGGTGGTGCACCGGGGCGTACATGAAGCCGATGCCGGTCGCCGCCAACGCCTGCGCCACCTGCTCGGGCTGCAGTTCGATCGCCGCACCCAGCGCCTCCAGCGCATCGGCGCTGCCGGACTTGGAGGAGACGCTGCGGTTGCCGTGCTTGGCGACCTTGGCGCCGGCCGCCGCGGCCACGAACATCGCGCAGGTGGAGATGTTGAAGGTGTGCGAGCCGTCGCCGCCGGTGCCGACGATGTCGACCATGTGGGTACGGTCCACGACCGGCACGGTGCGCGAGAATTCGCGCATCACCACCGCCGCGCCGGCGATCTCGCCCACCGTCTCCTTCTTGACCCGCAAGCCGGTGAGGATGGCCGCGGTCATCATCGGCGACACCTCCCCGCGCATGATCTGCCGCATCAGCCCGACCATCTCGTCGTGGAAGATCTCGCGGTGCTCGATGGTGCGTTGCAGGGCTTGTTGGGGCGTGATGGTCATGGGAGAGGAGCTGCTCGTAGCTGGGGAAGAAGTAGATCTTTTCGGGTTTCCCAGGGGCGCTTATCTTCTTCGCTCATGGGGTAAAGAGGGTGTCCAATGCCATATTCCGAAATCACCACCTTGACTTTATGATCTGGATAAAAATGCACCTGAATATCCCCGCCTTGGCTTGGATATTGGGGTAGATCAACAATTGCTTCTTGTGGCGATGGGGGCTGCGGGCCATTTTGCGTGGTGTCATAGGTCCATTGGACCTTGACCTTCATTCCCGGATGCCAACGCCTTGGAATGGACGCACAGCATGAAAATTTCCCGCCCCCTTCCTCGGGCGCAAGGTTGGGTCCACTTGCGCCGTCGACTGTAAATCTCTCGATGCTCCAATCGCTCATGTGATTGTAGCCAGTCACAGATGCGGGCAAGCGATCATTGCCGCAACCACTTAATGAGATGCAGGCGACAAGCATGGACAATGAATTCCAGTACTGGATGCGTTTTTTTGTTTTTCTGTTTTGCATGTGATGGGCTCAGCGCGCCTGCGTCGGCCGCGACATGCGCAGGCTCCCTTGCGCCAGCACCTCGAAGTAGTCGGCCGGGCCGCCGGCGCGCAGCAGGGTGGCGACCGCGGCCGGGTCGTAGATGCCGTCGTGCAGGGCGTGCTCGGCGATGTGCACGCCGACCACCTCGCCCAGCACCAGCCAGGTCTGGATCGGCTCGCCGCGTGCGCTCTGCAGCGGCAGCAACTGGCTGAGCCGGCATTCGAAGCTGACCGGGCTGGCGGCCACCCGCGGCGCGCCGATCAGGCGCGAGGGCGCGGCGGCCAGGCCGGCCAGCGCGAACTCGTCCACCTCCGGCGCCACCGCGGCGGAACTGGCGTTCATCGCCTCGGCCAGCGGCCGCGTGGCCAGGTTCCAGGTGAACTCGCCCGTGGCCTCGATGTTACGCACGCTGTCCTTCCAGCCGATGCTGGCGAAGCCGACGATCGGCGGGACGTAGTTGAAGGCATTGAAGAAGCTGTAGGGCGCCAGGTTGGCGATGCCGTCGGCGCCGCGCGAACCGATCCATCCGATCGGCCGCGGCCCGACGATGGCGTTGAACGGGTCGTGCGGCAACCCGTGGCCGTTGGCCGGTTCGTAGAAATGGAAGGCGTCGGTGCGCTCGTGCATCGGCAGGGTCCGGCAGTGACGGGAAGCGGGCGACGCCCGCGCGGCGCGCTCAGCGCTCCAGGAAGTTCTTCAGCAGGGCGTGACCATGCTCGGTGAGGATGGACTCGGGATGGAACTGCACGCCCTCGACCGGGAACTGGCGATGGCGCAGACCCATGATCTCCTCCACCGTGCCGTCGTCGTGTTCGGTCCAGGCCGTCACTTCCAGGCAGTCGGGCAGCGTGGTCTTCTCCACCACGAGCGAGTGGTAGCGGGTGGCCTCGTAGCGGTCCGGCAGGCCGGCGAACACGCCGCGGCCTTCGTGGCGGATGCGCGAAGTCTTGCCGTGCATGATGGTGCCGGCACGCACCACCTGCCCGCCGTAGACCTGGCCGATGCTCTGGTGGCCCAGGCACACGCCCAGGATCGGGATGCGCTGGCCCAGTCGCTCGATCAGTTGCAGCGACACGCCCGCCTCGTTCGGCGTGCACGGCCCCGGCGAGATGACGATGCGCTCGGGCGCCAGGCGCTCGATCTCGTCCACGCTGAGCGCGTCGTTGCGCACCACCTTGACCTCGGCGCCGAGCGCCTGCAGGTACTGCACGAGGTTGTAGGTAAAGCTGTCGTAGTTATCCAGCATCAGCAGCATGGCGAAGGACTCATTGCGCGATCAGGAAGACCGCATAGACGTTTTCGGAGAGGGTGAGGGTGCCGGCTTCGAGGGATTCGGCGACGCCATCGGCGGCGCGCGCTGGCTCAAGATCCTTCACCGGCGCCGGTGGTGCACTCACCAACTGCACTGGGACCGACTCGGACGGCCACTGCCCGGCCTGGATGCCATAGGCGAAGTCCGGCGCCACCTCGGAGATGGTGTATAGACCTCCCAGACGTACGCCGTAGGCCTTGGCCAGGGACTGCGCGGAGCTGCGAGTCTGCTCGGCCGCCTGTCGCTTGAGTTCGGCGCGCAGCGCGGTTTCGCCGCTGTAGCGTGGCGCGATCCCCGACACCTGCACTTCCTCGCTGGTGGTCAGCGTACCCAGCAAACCGCGCACATCGTCCAGCGCGCCGAAGTCGGCCGAGAGCGTGCGCTGCACGCGCGTGCCTTCAAACACCTGCTTCTCGTCCTCGTAGCGGCGCTCTGGCCTGATCGACAGTGTCGACGCCTGCACACTGCCCGCCAACGCATGGCGCTGCCCGAATGCAGCCAGCACCTTTTCGGCATTGGCCTGCACGCGCTTTCGCGCCGCACCCGGGTCGGCATCCACGGCGCTGAGGGTGATCATCAAACCGAAGCGATCCGGCACCACCTCGCGCTTGGCCTCCCCCTTGACCAACAAATGCGGCTGCGACGGCAGGCTGTTGACCTGCGCGCTGGCGACGGCCGGCAAGGCCAGCACCGCGGCAACGGCCCAGGCGACAAGCGTACGAATGTTCATCTTCCTCTCCTTGGGGGAATGTCAGCCGGCCGCACGCGGCGTGCCGGCGTGGATCAGCGTGGCGAAATCCGCGATCAACGTGTCGACCGCATCGGCCTGCGTCGCCCACGACGTCACGAAGCGGATCACCCAGCGGCCGTCGCCCAGCACCTGCCAGCGCTCGAAGTCGTAGCGCTGCGCCAGCGTCTCGACCGCGGCCACGGGCAGGATCACGAACAGCTGGTTGGTCGGCGAATCCGAGGCGAACTCCGCGCCGGCCGCGGCCAGCCCCTCGCGCAGCCGCGCGGCCATGCGGTTGGCGTGCGCGGCCAGTTCGTAGAACAGCCCGTCCTCGAACAGCGCGGCGAACTGTGTGCCCAGCACCATGCCCTTGGCCAGCAGCGCGCCGCGCTGCTTGAGCAGGTAGCGGAAATCCGCTTTCAACACCGGGTTGAGGATCACCAGCGCCTCGCCGAGCAAGGCTCCATTCTTGGTGCCGCCGATGTAGAACGCATCGGTGAGCGCGGCGACATCGGCCAGCGTCAGATCGTTGCCCTCGGCGGTGAGCGCGCTGCCGATGCGCGCGCCGTCGAGGAACAGCAGCAGGCCGTGTGAGTCGCAGAACGCGCGCAAGGCCTGCAGTTCGTGCTTGCGGTAGATCGTGCCGACCTCGGTGGTGTTGGACACATAGACCAGCCGTGGCTGCACCAGGTGCTCGTTGCCGTGCTCGGCCAGCAGCGGCGCGATCCGCTCCGGCGTGAGCCGGCCGTCGGCCGCCTCAACGGTGAGCACCTTGTGCCCGGTGGCCTCGATCGCGCCGGTCTCGTGGGTGGCGATGTGGCCGCAGGCCGCGGCGATCACCGCCTGGTGCGGGCGCAGGAACGCGGCGATGGCGGTGAGGTTGGTCTGGGTGCCGCCCACCAGCAGGTGCACGTCGGCGTCGGCGCAGCCGATCTCGGCACGTATCAGCTGCGCGGCGCGCGCGCTGTGCCGGTCCAGGCCATAGCCGGCGTTCTGCTCGACACTGGCGGCGGCCAGCGCGGCCAGCACGCGCGGATGCGCGCCTTCGCTGTAGTCGTTGCGGAAGCCGATCCGCGGCGATGCGGCGGCGTTCACAGCCCCTTCGCCGCTTCGGCGACCGCGCGGAACAGTGCGCGGCCCTTGTTCATCGTCTCGTCCCATTCGGTCTGCGGATCGGAGTCGTAGACGATGCCCGCGCCGGCCTGCACGTGCAGGCGGCCGTGCTTGATCACCGCGGTGCGGATGGCGATGGCGGTATCGGCGTCGCCGTGCCAGCCGAGGTAGCCGATGCTGCCGGCGTAGACGTTGCGCTTGATCGGCTCCAGCTCGCGGATGACTTCCAGCGCGCGGATCTTCGGCGCGCCGCTGACGGTGCCGGCGGGGAAGGTGGCGCGCAGCACGTCGGCATAGCTGAGACCGGGCAGCAGGGTGCCGGTGACTTCGCTGACGATGTGCATGACGTGGCTGTAGCGTTCGATCACGAAGCGCTCGCCGACGGCGACGCTGCCGGCCTGCGAGACCCGGCCGGCATCGTTGCGGCCCAGGTCGATCAGCATCAGGTGCTCGGCGCGCTCCTTCGGATCGGCCAGCAGTTCCGCCTCCAGCGCCTGGTCCTCTTCCGGGGTCTTGCCGCGCGGCCGGGTGCCGGCAATCGGACGCACGGTGACCTGGCCGTTCTCCAGCCGCACCAGGATCTCCGGCGAGGAGCCGACCACCTGGGTGTCGCCGACGTCGAGGAAATACATGTACGGCGACGGATTCAGCGCGCGCAGCGCGCGGTACACGTCCACCGGGCGCGCGGTGAACGGCACGCTCAGGCGCTGGCTCAGCACCACCTGGAAGATGTCGCCGGCGCGGATGTAGTCCTTGGATTTCTCCACCGCGGCGATGAAGCCCTCACGGGTGAAACCGGAGACGAAGTCGCTCTCGTCCAGCACGTCGCGCGCCAGCGGCGCGGGGTAACCGGCGCCAGGCTGGCGCAACGTCGTGGTGAGCGCATCCAGGCGTGCCTGCGCGCGCTCCCAGGCGTCGGCTTCGGCCGGGTCGGCGTGCACGATCAGGTACAGGCGGCCCTTGAGGTTGTCGAAGACCGCCACTTCCTCGGACAGCATCAGCAGGATGTCAGGCGTGTCCAGTTCGTCGCGTGCCACCGCGCCGGCCAGGCGCGGCTCGATGTAGCCGATGCACTCGAAGCCGAACCAGCCGACCAGGCCGCCGGTGAAACCGGGCACGCCCGCCAGCTTGGGCACCACATGCTGGGCGCGCAGCGCCTCGACCTCGGCGAAGGGATCGGCGACCTCGCGGCGCTCGATCAGTTCGCCATGGTCGCGCACCTCGAGGGTGTGCCCGCGGAAGGTGTACACACGGCGCACCGGCAGGCCGATGATCGAGTAGCGCCCGAAGCGTTCGCCACCTTCGACCGATTCGAACAGGTAGGTATGCGGGGCGTCGGCGAGCTTGAGATAGACCGACAGCGGCGTGTCCAGGTCGGACAGCACTTCGCGGACGACGGGGATGCGGGTGTGACCTTCAGCGGCGTAGCGCTGGAACTGCTCGCGGGTAATCAAGACGGCTTTCCTTCCGGGACTCGGTGACAGGGCGGACGACGGCTGCAGGCCACCATCGCCACGCACGGCGAGCGGAAGTGAAGGAAAGCGGGGTCGTCAGACTGGACACGGCGGCTACTTTACCGCAACTGCGGCGACTGGCAACGGTTGCAGACGCGACCGATCGATCGCGGTGCGGAAGCGGTCGGCGAGGGCGTCGCGTCGGGATTGAAGTCCCTCCCACAGGAGGCGGCGCATGACTTCGGGCGCGCTGTTCGGCGCGCATCGCACCCATCCGTGATCCGTCGTGTTCGTCCTGCCACGGCGCGACCGAGCGCGGTGTTGCGGAGATCGGTAAGGACAGCGCGTCGGGACTGAAGTCCCTCCCACATGGGCGCCGGCCTTCGGGCTGGCGCCCGACCTGCGGTTAGCGCTCTGGCGCCTGCAGCAGCGGCGAGTCCGGCGGCAGATGCATGCGCAGACGCCCCGGCACGCAGTCGATGCGGAAGTGGCGCGAGGTTTCCGGCTCGCCGTCCAGGTTCAGGGTCAGCGGCTGCGCCGCTTCGATCCGCAGCCACGGCAGGCGCGCGCGCACCGCCACCCGCTCCAGCGCGGCCTGCTTGCCTGACGTAACCAGGGTGCCCAGGGTCGCGGCGACCTCGCCGGTCAGCTCCGGCACCAGGGTCAGGTCGAGCAGGCCGTCGTCGAGCAGCGCGTCCGGGCACAGCACCTGGCCACCGCCGGCCTGGCGGCCGTTGCCCAGGCCGAGCGCGATGAAATCGCCTTCCCAGGCAAAGTCCGGCCCTTCGAAGCGGGCCCGGATCGGATCGATCCGGCCCAGCCGGCTCATGCCAGTGACCAGGTAGGCCAGCCCACCGAGCATCTTTTTCAGGCCTTCGTCGGTCTCCACCGTGACCTGGGTGCCGAAGCCGCCGCTGGCGACGTTGGCGCACCAGTGCGGGCCGTGCTCGGCCTCGATGCGCAACAGGTCGATCGGCAGCGCCGGCGTGCGGGCGATCAGTTCCAGTGCCTCCAGCGGCGGCAGCGGGAGACCGGTCGCGGTGGCGAAATCGTTGGCCGTGCCCAGCGCCACCAGCCCCAGGGCCGGCAGCGCGTCGCCCGGTTCCTGGCAATGCGCCAGCGCCGTGGCGACCTCGCTGAGGGTGCCGTCGCCGCCGGCGGCGACGATGCACGCAGCACCATCGGCCACCGCTTCGGCCACGTAGCGCTCGGCATCGCCCCGCTCCCAGGTCACCCGCACCTGCAGCGCCACGCCGCGCGTACGCATGGCCATGACCGCCTCGCGCAACGCCTCGTCGCCGGCCGATTTGCCGTTGAGGATCAGACGCCAATGCGCTGCAGCCATGCGAACCATCCCGGGGTGAGGCGCCCACGCTAACGGGCGCGGCATGCGCGATGCGTGAATCCAGGCGGGTGCGCTGTCATACGCACGTCACCGTGCGTCCGGAACATGGAAGGCCATAGCAAGGAAGACGGATGGAGGCAGGATCAGCCTCCGATTTCTCTCCCAGGGGCCGCACCGGCGACGGTGCGGTTCTTTTCTTTTGGCCGTCCGGCGCCGCTCAGCCGGCCGCGAACCGGGCCAGCGCCTCGCCCTGCAGCCGGTACACGGTCCACTCGTCCTGCGCGCGGGCACCGACCGCTTCGTAGAAGTCGATGGCCGGCTGGTTCCAGTCCAGCACCGACCATTCGAAGCGGCCGCAGCCCTCGGCCACCGCCTGCCGCGCCAGGTGCTGCAGCAGCGCCTTGCCGGCGCCGACGCCGCGGTGCGCCGGGTCCACGTACAGGTCTTCCAGGTACAGGCCGTTGCGGCCGAGCCAGGTGGAGTAGTTATAGAAGTACACCGCGTAGCCGATCGGCTGGCCGTCGGCCTCGCAGATCAGTGCCTGCGCGCGGGCATCGGCGCCGAACAGGCTGGCGCGCAGGCCGGCCTCGTCGGTCTGCACCGCGTCCTCGGCGCGCTCGTAACGGGCCAGGTCGCGAATCAGGCGCAGGATCAGCGCCGCATCGTCGGCCACCGCCGGGCGGATGTGCAGCGCCGCCATCTCAGCGCCCCGCCACCGCGGCGCGCATCTGCGTGATCACCTCGGCGTAATCGGGCGCATTGAAGATGGCCGAGCCGGCGACGAAGGTGTCGGCGCCGGCGGCGGCGATCGCGGCGATGTTGTCCGGCTTGACCCCGCCGTCGATCTCCAGCCGGATCGGCTTGCCGCTGGCGTCGATGCGGGCGCGGATCGCGCGCAGCTTGTCCAGCGCCGAGGGAATGAAGGCCTGGCCGCCGAAACCCGGGTTGACCGACATCACCAGCACCAGGTCCAGGTCGTCCAGCACCCAGTCGAGGATGTCCACCGGGGTGGCCGGGTTGAGCACCAGGCCGGCCTTGCAGCCGTGCGACTTGATCAGCTGGATGCTGCGGTGCACGTGGCGGCTGGCCTCGGGATGGAAGCTGATGATGCTGGCGCCGGCCTCGGCGAAATCCGGGATCAGCCGGTCCACCGGCTCCACCATCAGATGCACGTCGATCGGCGCGGTGACGCCGTGCTTGCGCAGCGCCTGGCAGACCATCGGGCCGATGGTGAGGTTCGGCACGTAATGATTGTCCATCACGTCGAAGTGGATCCAGTCGGCGCCTGCGCGCAGCACGGCATCCACTTCCTCGCCGAGGCGGGCGAAATCGGCGGACAGGATGGACGGGGAGATGATGCAGTCGGACATGGCGGGATCTCAGCGCTTGCGCAGGGTGCGGATACGGTCGTAGGCGGTGTTGAGCTGGCTGGCCTTCTTCTCGGCGCGGGCACGCAGCTCGGGGCTGGCGCTGGCGACCTTGTCGGGGTGGTACTGGGACATCAGCCGGCGGTAGGCCAGTTCGATCTCGGCGTCGGTGGCGTCGCGGGTCAGGCCCAGTTCCCGGTAGGGATCCTCGCGCTGGGACAGCTTGAACCAGTCGGCGTCGAAGGCGTGCCCGATCAGCAGCCCGATCAACGCGCCCAGCACCGGCGTGGGCCGCAGCAGCAGGGCCCCGGCGATGGCGCCGAGCAGTTTTCCGTACCAGGGCATGGGGCAAGGGCGGGCGCGGCGTCAGGGCCGGCCATTTTACGGCACAGCGGGGCATTCCGGCCGTACACTACGCGGCCCGCCGTCCGCCGCGGGCCCGCCGGGTCCCGGGACGGTCGCCATTGCGAAGTCCGTAGGAGTGCCTGTGTCCACCACGCTGTTGCAATCCGATCTGCCCGGCCTGCCCTTGCGCCACCGCGGCAAAGTCCGCGACGTGTTCGATATTCCCCGCGAGCGCCTGCCGGCCGACGCGCCGCCCGGCGACTACCTGCTGATGGTCGCCACCGACCGCCTCTCCGCCTTCGACGTGGTGCTGCCCGACCCGATCCCGGGCAAGGGCGAGATGCTGTGCCAGGTCTCCAACTTCTGGTTCAAGAAGACCGAGCACCTGATGCCCAACCACCTCACCGGCATCGACGTGGCCGCGGTGCTGCCCGAGGGCGTGGACAAAGCCCTGTACGCCAAGCGCGCGGTGGTGACCCGCAAGCTCAAGCCGGTGCCGGTGGAAGCCATCGCCCGTGGCTACCTGATCGGCAGCGGCTGGAAGGACTACCAGCGCACCGGCAAGGTCAGCGGCATCGAACTGCCCGACGGCCTGCGCCAGGCCGAGAAGCTGGCCGAACCGATCTTCACCCCGTCGACCAAGGCCGCGGTGGGCGATCACGACGAGAACATCGACTTCGACGCCATGGTCAAGACCGTGGGCGCCGAACTGGCCGAGCGCGTGCGCGACGCCACCCTGCGCATCTACCGCTTCGCCGCCGACTTCGCCGCCGAACGCGGCATCCTGCTGGCCGACACCAAGTTCGAGTTCGGCACCGACGCCGACGGCCGCCTGTACATCATGGACGAAATGCTGACCCCGGACTCCTCGCGCTACTGGCCGGCCGACCAGTACGAGGTCGGAACCAGCCCGCCGAGCTACGACAAGCAGTTCGTGCGCGATTACCTGGAGACGCTGGACTGGGGCAAGACCGCGCCCGGCCCGCGCCTGCCGCAGGACGTGATCGACCGCACCCGCGCCAAGTACGCCGAAGCGCTGCAGCGGTTGGCGGGGATTTCGGTCGACTGAGTGTGGGGCCGCGCGCCGGATGCCCGGCGCGTCACGGGTGGTCGCGGACGGCGGCCACCTTGCGGGCACCGACCGCCATGCCCGCTGCTTCACGACCCGGAGCATCCTGGCCGGCTAGACTCCGGCACCCGCGCGAGCGCTCGTGCGCGCGACCCGATCAGGAGGATCCGTTGGCTAGTGCACGCCCCATTCTGACTTCACTGGCCCTTGCCGCCACCCTGGTCGCCTGCAAGGGGCCCTCTGCCGGCTCCGCGCCTGCTGCAATGGCGCCAGCGACGCCACCGGCCCCTGCAGCCGCAGCAGCGCCGCGCTGCCAGGATGTCGATTTCGACGCTTTCCTCAAGCGCTTCAGCGCCGACATCGCAGTCCAGGAAAAGGCCACCGCCGACCCGTTGACGATGATCCACCTCGACTCGGACGCGCAGCCGGAGCCGGCACCGGTCACCCGCAATGTGCCGCTGGCCGAAGTCGAATGGCCGGTGATTCCCAATCTGGAGGCCGCCCGCAAGGGTGGGCGCGAAGTCGTGGTGACGCAGAACGCCCAGGGCAGGCAGGTCATGGTGCGCACCCCCGATACCAGTGATCAACAGGTCTACCAGTTCACGCAGAAGCCGTGCTGGACACTGGTGAAAGTGGACGATCAGGCGCTGTAATCAGCGCAGTCTGGCCACACGGCACGGGCACTCTTTTAGTCCTCTTTTTCTTCACCAAGCTGTATCCCGCCCGCGCTACATTTCCGTAACCCGCTCCCACGTGAGGTAAAGATGCGCTCATCCCGCCCTTCCCGCCGCCCTGGCAATCGCGTTGTGTGGCCCGCCGTTTCGGTGTTGCTACTCGCATTGAGCGCATGCAGCAACGGCCAATCCGCTGCCCCTGCCGCCGCGGCCGCAGCCGCCCCGGCGCCCGCCAAGCAAGCGCCTCCCGCCGTATCTCCGCCTGCAGACGCCGCGTCGACCGATCCAGTGCAACAGCTGCTGCAGTCGAGCGGCGTGCAGTGCGAAGACGGCAAGACGGCAAGGAACTGTACGGCGGGCAATCTGGACGCAGGCGACTACTACGACGTCGAACTGACCGCAGACTGTGGCGCACAGGGATTTTTCGCAGGCGTTGCAGACGCCAAGGGCACTCCTGCGCTGAATGTCGTGCCGACCACGGGAAGCCATGCCACACCGCGGGCTACCCTCTCGCAAGGCCAGCTCGTCTGCGTCCAGGGCATCGCCCGCGCCGGCCAGAACCCCATGTACTACTACGTCGTCGCGATTCCGGCCGACAGCGTGGCGAAGTGCAAGGGCAATGCGCTGTGCAAGCAGTATGGGGACCGTCCGATCCAGTGGACTTCCCCCGCAAACGGCGACGCCTGCCATGTCGCTGCCCCTGGTCGCTATGCCGGAAACTGCGCCCAGGGCTGGGTCAGCGCCAGCGCGCTGGACGTGTTCTCGGACGGAATGTAGCCAACGTTTCCACAAGCACGCGTGCTTGTTCAATCGCAAGGAGAGCAAGGTATGTCGGACCCCAAGATCACTCGACTCGTCAGCAGCGTCGGCACCACGCGCACGGTAGAGATGGACGATGGAAGTACCGTCAGCCGATCAGGCGGATCGGTGTCGTGGCGCAACAACAATCCCGGCAATCTCAAGTTCGAGTTCGCCGGCAGCGCGGACAAGACGGTGAACAACCCGCGCACACGCGAGCAGGCACTGGAGTCGGCGCAGGACCGGTATC
This sequence comes from Xanthomonas sp. SHU 199, assembly GCF_000364665.1. Classification (NCBI taxonomy): domain Bacteria; kingdom Pseudomonadati; phylum Pseudomonadota; class Gammaproteobacteria; order Lysobacterales; family Lysobacteraceae; genus Xanthomonas; species Xanthomonas sp. SHU 199. The sequence goes on along the minus strand of NZ_AQOI01000604.1, from coordinate 2,965 downwards.
GTGGCGTCGTTGGTCTCGACCAGTGGGGCAACGCCGTTTTCGAGAGCTACGAGGCAGGCCGTGCTGCCAAGATCCAGCTGCTGGAGCGCCGCTTCGCCAACGACACGGTCGAACAGATGCTGCCGCGCTACTCGAAGGCCGATTACAGCGGCACCACGCATCATCGCGAACAGGCCGCCACCATTTTCGCGGAGGGCGACCGCCAAGGCGTGGACCTGCGCAATAAAACGGTCGCACAGATGAGCGAGCGCGAACGCGAGGCGCTGGCCGACGGCATCAGGCGCTTCGAGGGGTGGCGGGCAGGCGACGTCACGGTACAGACACCCGCCCGGACCGCGGCGCAAGCCCCAACGCAACCGCAGTCCTCTGCTGCACCCGCCGCAGCAAGCCCTGCCCCCGCTACCGCCGCATCCGACAGACCCAGCGCGGCGGTCTACAACGAGGCGTACCAGCACTTCTTCAACGAGGGCCGGCGCTACGAATACGGTCGTCCGGACCACCCCAGGCCGGGGCGCGACAGCAGCCGCCTGGAGCGCGACGGCGACGGCGACGGTCGCCTTGGCGTGGACTGTTCGGCCTTCGTATGGCGCGGACTCAAGAACGCCGGCTACGACGTGCCGGGCGAGAACGCCGCAGGATTCACCACCGCCAAGCTCTTCAATGGCGCGCAGGTGACACCGTATGCGCGCGAGCATTTCGATGTCACCTCCGCGGCGGAGGCACGCAAACCCAATGGCTCGTTGCACCAGGGCGATCTGCTGATGTTTTCTTCGCCGAACGGGCAGCACATCGGCATCTTCAAGGGGTACGACAAGGCCGGAAACATCCAGTTCATCGGCTCGCAAGGCAGCACCGGCCCGGCAGAGGTCACGATTCGCCCGGGTGGCTACTGGGATGGAGGCAGCACCCGCATCGTCGGCGCGTTGACCCCCAAACCGGAATTTCAGGTTCGTGCCCCAATGCATGGCAATGGCGACGTTCCTGCACGGCAGACATCCCCAGCACCAGCAGAAACACACAGCGCCAAGAGTGCGGCCATGGCCGATGGCCTGCTCAAGCAGGGCGAGCGCGGCAATGATGTCGAAGCATTGCAGCGCCAGCTCAACCGCATGGGCGTGCGCGACGCGCAAGGCAAGGCATTGGCCGAGGATGGACGCTTCGGCGAGCACACCCGCGAGGCGGTCGTTGCCTTTCAGAAACAACGCGGCCTCCCCCAGGACGGCATCGTCGGCCGCGACACCCGGGCCGGGCTGGCCGCCGCCGAGCAGGCCCAGGCCAAGCCGGCAAAAGGCCCGCAGCTCGGCGAGCCGGGGCATCCGGATACGCCGCTGTACGGCAAGATGCGCACGGAAGCCGATCGCGGTGCCGAGAAGGCCAACCCGCCGCACGCCAAGCTCTCGAACGAGGCGGTGGCCAACCTCACCCTGCAGGCCAAGCAGGCCGGGATCGACCACCCGGACAAGCTGAAGGAAGTCAGCATGCGTGGTGAAACGGCCTTCGTCGCCGGGACCACGCCAGGCTTCCGTGCGGTGGTGGATCTGCAGCAGCAAGCACCGCCGCTGGAGCAGACCAGCGCACAACTGGCTCGCCAGTCCGCGCAGCAGCAGGAGTCGGTGCAGCGGGAGCAGCAGGAGACGAACAAGAGCATGGCGCGCGCCTGAGTCGCCAAGCTGTGGCGGGGCGATCGTGCCAACAGCGCGATCGCCCCCGATCGGCGACGCCACCGCGTGCCTGCGCTGACCGGTCGTGCGGCGTCCGACGCATCTCAGACGCCGTTCGTCGAAACGAAGCAAGCACCTCTCATCCCCTGCATCCGGCACGATCGAACCGGATGCACGTCGCCTTGTGGGAGCGACAGGATGTTCCCGGCAAAGCCCGTCGCGGCTGAAGCCGCTCCCACAGGACATTTTCCAACGTTCCTGGAGGCTCCGAAAGGTCGCTCCGCTGGGCACGGCCTCATCTGCGCTGCGCTGGGCGAGGACATGGACGGTGTCGGGCGCGACCACCAAGCGGGCAAGGCGCCCGTGCTGCGGGCAATCGCTGCCCCGCGTCGCCGGATCCACGGCGCGGTGTCTCCGCATCGCGCCGGCGATGGCGCTATGCTGAGCCGGTTCCTGGGAGGGAAGATGGATACCACCGCCTACGCGCGCCCGATCGACCGCTATTTCGCCAGCTATTCCGACGATCACCGCAATGCCGCCAACCAGCGCATCCACGTGGTCGCGGTGCCGGCGATCCTGTGGTCGGTGGTGGCCCTGCTGTGGTGCATCCCGGTCGGCGGCACCTGGTTCCAGAGCGGGCTGTGGGCGGCGCTGGGCATGTTCGCGGCATGGATGTACTACAACCGCCTGTCGCGCCCGCTGGGCTACGGCATGCTGGCGGCGTTCTTCTTCTGCGGCTGCCTGTGCCGGTTGCTGGAGGCGCACCTGGGCCTGCCGGGGCTGCTGTGGCTGGCGATCGGCGTGTTCGTGGTGGCCTGGATCGCGCAGTTCATCGGACATGCGCTGGAAGGCCACCGACCCAGCTTCCTCACCGATCTGACCTATCTGCTGATCGGCCCGGCCTGGGTGCTGGCCAAGCTGTACCGGCGCATGCACTGGCGCTACTGAGCGCGGCCAGCAACACCACCGCGCATCGCCAGGCGGACGCAGGCGCTGCCGGAATTCCTCGACCCGCCGCGCCTACGCGCTGCCCGCATCGCGCCAGCGAGGACGCGACGCCGTGTCAGCCGTGCTGCGCCGTGTCCCCGGCCTCCAGGCCCAACATCGCCGCATCCGGCGCGAAGGCGCGCGGCGCGTAGCCGAAATCCTGCTGCGCCGGTTGCAGGTCGAATGCCAGGTCCTCGCGCATGCGCTGCAGCGCGGCGCGGTTCATGCCCTGCAGGCGGCCACAGGCGTGGGCCAGCGTCAGCGCCAACGCGAACGCCGCATGTGGCAGCGATAGCAGCCGCGCCGGCGGCCGCAGC